>NZ_JALKFU020001301.1 GCF_023242965.2 Frankia sp. AgKG'84/4 | reverse complement strand
GCACGCCGACACGCCGCCGGCGACCCTCGTCCCGCCGGCGGGCAAGGGCCCGGACGGCGGCGGCTGGCAGGTGGAGACGCTGTCCTCCAGCACGGCGCAGTGCCGCGGGTCCACCCCGAGCAGACCGGCGGCGCTCAGGTAGGGCTCGGGGTGGGGCTTGCGGCGGGTGACCTCGTCGCCGGCCACCGTCGCGGCGAACGCGTCACGCCCGACGACCTCGAGGACCGGCTCCATCAGGTCGCGGAAGGAGGAGGAGACCAGGGCGGTGGGCACCCCCTGCGCGCGCAGCACCCCGAGCAGCTCCAGGGCGCCGGGCCGCGGGACTATCACGCCGGGCTCGCGGAAGAGCTCCGCGGAACGCCGCAGCAGGAACCGCGCGGTCTCCTCGATGGCCGACTCCGGCTGGCCGAGCATCGAGACCATGATCGGGACGGCGGTGTCGATACCATGGCCGATCATCGCGCGCTTCATCGCCGGGGTGAACTCCCGGCCGAAGCGCGCGGCGGCCTCGTTCTCGGCGATCGTCCAGATCGGCTCGGTATCGACGAGCAGACCATCCATGTCGAAGAAGACCGCCGCGAGGCTACCCACGTGTGCTCCCAGCTCCGTTCGTCCGGCGCCGGGGGCCCGGAGCGCCGGGAGGTGTCCTGCCGGGCCGCCTGGCGCGATCGATCCGGCCGAGACGGTCCAGGTCGTATGCTGCCGGACCGTTGCCACACATCGAGCGCCGGCCTGGGCGGCGGATCTCACAGCCGGGGTGCGACACGTGCGCGAGGGAGGTCCCGCGAGGTGGTAGGACGAGCGGAGGCACATGTCCGGCACGGCCGAGTACGTACCGCGGCGGGCGGGTGTCGCGACGCGGACAGGCCAGCTCGCGACCGTTCACGATCCCGCGGCGGCGGGTATCGCTCCCGAGCCGATACGGTGCAGCCACCGGGACGATCCGGACCGGGTGCCCACCGGCGCCCGTAACCCGGCCGGACCGGCCGGCCAGACCGAGGAAGGGCGTTCCCACGAGCACACCGCCAGACTGGTCCCGCGCAGGAGCACCGCGGGGAGGCGCAGGTTACCCAGCGGACGCGAGGAGGGCTGAGGTCACGGATGTCAGCTCTGGGCAGGGAGTCGTCCGCGTGAGGACGTACCGTTGCACTGTCACCGGGGCAGTGGGCCGCCATGGGGCGGCAGGAGGTGGTAGGTGATCGAGTTCTCCGGCGTCGGCCAGTTGCGGTCGCCGGTCGTGGTAGCCGCCTTCGAGGGGTGGAACGACGCCGCCGACGCGTCGTCGGCTGCCGTCGAGCACCTCGAGACCGCGTTCAAGGCCCGGGTGATCGGCGCGATCGACCCCGACGACTACTACGACTTCCAGGTGAACCGGCCAACGGTGAGCGGGACGGACGGCGCGTCCAGGAAGATCACCTGGCCGACGACGCGGCTGTCCGTGGCGCGCCCGCCCAAGTCCGAGACGGACCTGGTGCTCATCCGCGGCCTGGAGCCGAACATGCGCTGGCGCGGCTTCACCGACGAACTCATCGAGGCCGTCCACGCGCTCGGCAGTGACATGGTGATCTCGCTGGGCGCCCTGCTGGCCGACTCGCCGCACACCCGGCCCGTGCCGATCAGCGGCACCGCCGGGGACGCGGCGACCGCCGCGCGGCTCGGTCTGGAGCCGTCCCGTTACGAGGGCCCCACCGGGATCGTGGGCGTGTTCGGCGAGGCGTGCGCGCGGGCGGAACTCGCGTCGGTGTCGTTCTGGGCGGCCGTGCCCCACTACGTGGCGAACCCGCCGTGCCCGAAGGCGACCCTCGCGCTGCTGCGCCGCGTCGAGGACCTGCTCGACATCGAGATTCCCCTCGGTGACCTGCCGGAGCGGGCCAAGGCGTGGGAGCGCCAGGTCGACGAACTCGCCGCGGGCGACAGCGAGGTCGCGGAGTATGTCCGCTCGCTGGAGTCCCGGGAACCCGAGACGGCGCTTCCCGAGGCCAGCGGCGACGCGATCGCCCGCGAGTTCGAACGCTACCTGCGCCGCCGCGGGCAGTGATGTAGCTCACCGCTGGTCGCGGCCGGCGGGGGGGGGGGGGGGGGGGGGGGGGGGGGGGGGGGGGGGGGGGGGGGGGGGGGGGGGGGGGGGGGGGGGCGGGGGGG
>NZ_JALKFU020001300.1 GCF_023242965.2 Frankia sp. AgKG'84/4 | reverse complement strand
GGGCGGCGGCGCGCGGCGCGCGAGCCGCGGCGAGACGGACGCCGCAGCGGGAAGGCCCTCGGTGGATCTTTCCGCGGCCGCTGGCGACGTCGCCCGCCCAGCTCTGCCCGTCAGCGTGCCGACCGGCCCGCACCGGCACACCCGCGGTCCCGCGGACGCCCCGATCGTCGTCGTCGAGTACGCCGACTTCGAATGTCCCTACTGCGCGCGGACCGCGCCGGTGCTGCACGAGCTCGTCGATGTCGCCGACGGTGCGGTCCGGCTGGTGTTCCGGCACTTCCCGGTGTACGACATCCATCCCTACGCGCTCACCGCCGCCCTGGCCGCGGAAGTCGCCGGGGCGCACGGCCAGTTCTGGGAGATGCACGACGTCCTGTTCGCCCGCCAGGACCGTCTGGGCGACAAGTTCCTGCGCGCCCACGCGGCGGCGCTCGGCATCGACGGCGAGCTGGCCGTCGGTGACGCCGCCCAGCCCTACGGCGACGCGGTGGAGGCCGACTACGCGCGCGGCGTCGAGCAGGGCGTGCGGGGCACCCCGACGCTGTTCATCGACGGGTCGCCCTACCGGGGGCGCGCCGAACTCGCCCCGCTGCGCAAGGCGGTCAGCCTGTCACTTCACCGGCGTCGGCGCGCGCCATGGTCGCGGGGGTAGCCGGGGCGTCGGCTCGTCGGTCAGCGGTGAGCACAGCGGCAGGCGTTCGCCGAGCATCCGCAGGATGACGGTGCCCAGGACGGCCGCGACGAGCGAGCCGCCGATGATGCCGATCTTCGCCTGGTCGCGCAGGGCCTCGTCGGTGAACGCGAGCTCGGTGATGAACAGCGAGATCGTGAAGCCGATCCCGGCCAGCGTCGCCGCCCCCAGCAGGTGGCTGTAACGGACCTGGCCGGGCAGCTGGCCGATCCCGGCGCGGATCGCCGCGACGCCCGCCAGCGTGATCCCGCCGGCGTTGCCGAGCAGCAGCGCCATCGCCACCCCGAGCGTCACCGATGAGCCCGCGGCCTCCCGCAGGGTCTCGGCGTCGAGATGCACACCCGCGTTCGCCAGACCGAACAGCGGGACGACCACGAATGCGCTGAACGGATGCAGCACCCGCTGCAGCCGTTCGTTCGCGCTCACCGTCGCCTTCGCCGCCCCCACGGCGAGCGCGACCCGGGTGGCGCTGGACTCCTCGGTCAGCGCCCGCACGTAGACCGGGACCTCCTCGGCCTGGTCCGGGCGCGGCGGCACGGCGGGGATCAGCAGCCCGGTCAGCACACCGGCGAGGGTGGCGTGCACGCCCGAGGCGTGGATCGCGCCCCACAGGACGAGCGCCAGCAGGATGTAGGGCGGCAGCTGCCAGACCCCGAGCCAGCGCAGCGCGAGGAACGCGAGCACGACCGCCGCCGCCACCACCAGGCCGACGGGGTGGACGCGGTCGGTGTAGAAGATCCCGACGACGCAGATCGCGCCGATGTCGTCGACGATCGCGAGGGTCAGCAGGAACAGCCGCAGCCGGTCGGGGCACTGCGGGCCGAACAGCGCCAGGATCCCGACGACGAATGCCGTGTCCGTGGACATCGGAATGCCCCAGCCGTTCGACGCCGGCCCCGACGGGTTGCACAGCAGGTAGATCACCGCGGGTAGCGCCAGGCCGCCGAGGGCGCCCAGCGCCGGCACCGCGACCATGCGGCGGTCGCGCAGCTCGCCGGCGGTGAACTCGCGGCTGATCTCCAGCCCGACGACGGCGAAGAAGATCGCCATCGCCGCGTCGTTGACCCAGTGGTGCAGGCTGAGATCGAGCCCGGCGTCGCCGACGCGCAGCTGCGCGGTGGTGTCCCAGAGCCGGTCGTAACCGCCGGACCAGGGCGAGTTCGCCCACACCAGCGCGGTCAGGGCGGCCAGCAGGAGCAGCACGGCGCCGCCCGCCTCGGTGACGAGGAACTCCCGTAGCGACGGGGCGACCTGCGGTAGGCGGATCCGCAGGCCGGGGCCGGGCCGGGGCGGGGCGCTCACCCGCCGAGCCCGTCGAGGTCGTCTAGGTCGTCGAGGTCGGCGTGCATCTCCCAGAGCAGGATCTCGGCCGGCGCCGTCGCGCGGACCCGCTGGGGGCCGGTCGCCGTCAGGCGCGCGGCGTCCCCGGTCCGCAGCGGACCCGCGCCCGCCAGCGT
>NZ_JALKFU020001299.1 GCF_023242965.2 Frankia sp. AgKG'84/4 | reverse complement strand
GCCGACGACAGCACGGCCGCGGACGCCGGCATCGCCGGGCCAGCCGGCCGGGTGTCGGCCGATTCCAGCTCCGGTGCCGGCTCCGATGCCGACAGTGCCCCACCGTCAGCGGGGACGATCTGCCCGCGCGGGCCGACGACCGGCCCGACGAGCCTCGGCGCGCGAATCGGGACGCCGACCTCCGTCGCCGTCGGCCCGACCGGTGCGCTGTACTTCACCACCGGCTACGCCGGTCAGCTCTGGCGGATCGACCCGAACGCCGGCACCGGCGATTACCGTTCGACGCCGGCCACGCTCGTCGCCGGCAACGGCGTCGACGCCGACCGCGACGTTCCCGAGACCCTCGAACGCCGGTACGCCGGGGCCTCGCCCGCGTCCAGGGTCCCGCTGGGCAACACCTACGGAGTCGCCGTCGACGGCGCGGGCCGCGTGTTCGTCCTGTCCTACGGCGGTGGCTACGCCCGCATCCACCTCATCGACAACGGGGCGATCACCACCGTCGTGCAGCGGCCCATCGCCGATACCGACCTCACGGCGCTCGCCCCGGCCCCCGGCGGCCGCGGCGTGCTGTTCACCGACGCCCGGTCACGCACGGTCTGGCAGATCGCAACCGGCCCGGGCACCGCGGCGGGGACCCCGACGCGGATACTGGGCGGCACCTGCGTAGGCGACACCGAGCGGCTGTTCGGCGTCACCGCCAACCGGGCCGGCGACCTGTACTACTCCTGCAACGACGCCACCCAGGCCTCCGTCTACCGGGTCACCGCGCGAGCCCTCGCCGCCGGCATCACCGGCCCGGGCCAGCGCGTCCTGTACTGAACCAAGGCAGAGGAGAGCCCCGTGGGCAGGGTGGTCATGTACGGCTCGGTGTCGGTGGACGGCTTCGTCGCGGACGAGCACGACCAGCCCGGACCGCTGTTCGACTGGTTGTCCAACGGTGACGTCCCGTTGGACGAGAGCGGCCAGTTGACGGTGTCGCAGACGTCCTACGACTACACCCGGCCGTACTGGGACCAGATCGGGGCGACGGTCGTCGGCCGCCACGTCTTCGACCTGACGGACGGCTGGGACGGGACGCCCCCGAGCGGGATCGACCACGTGGTCGTCGTGACGCACCGGCCGGCGCCCGAGGGCTGGGACCCCGAGGCGCCGTTCCACTTCGTCGACGGCGTCGAGACGGCCGTGGCCAGGGCACGGGAGCTCGCGGGTGACCGTGTGGTCGAAGTCGCCGCCGGCGACGTCGGTGGCCAGGTGTTCGCCGCGGGCCTGATCGACGAGGTGCGCATGGATGTCGTACCCGTTGTGTTCGGGTCCGGCAGGCGCTACTTCGGCTCGGTCGACGCGCAGCATCTGTTGGCGGAACCTGATGTGGTGATTGCGGGCAACCGGGTGCTGCACCTGCGCTATCGGGTGCGCCGTTGACCGCTCTGAGGATCAGTCGGCGCGGGCGCGGGTGATGACCTCCGCGGAGAATCGCGGCGTCGACCGTGGTCGGCCCCGCAGCGCGCTTTCGGCGAGGGACGCCAGATACCGCGGATGGACGTCGTACGTCGGGGCGATCCGGTGGGCCAGCAGGCGCACCGCCGCCACGGCGGCGGGGTCCGTCGACTCGATCGGCGTGGCCGCCGGCAGCCACGCCAGGTACATCGTGGTCGCCGCCGCTTCCAGGTCGGTGAGGAGCGCCCTCTGACAGGCCGCGAGCGACGGCCGGGCGACGGGCCGGTAGGTGAGGACACCCGGCGCCTCGTCGGGCAGGGGATCCAGCGCCGATCGGACGGCGGCGTCGGTCGTCCCGGCGAGTCGGACCAGGCGCGCGACGGGAAGTGACCCCCAGGAATCCGCGCCTCGCGCGGCGGCGGACGCCAGTCCCGCCGGCATCACGGATGGTCCCGTCCGCGCGGCCGACACCGTCGTCCGTTCGGGTGGCGGCATGGCCCGATCGGCTGAGGGTGCCGTCCGGCCGGGTGGTGGTGCCGTCCGATCGGCTGAGGGTGCCGCCTGACCGGCCGGCGCGGCGGCCGAAGACGATCCTTCTGGTCGGGCCTGTCCGCGTGACCCGGCGGGGGCGCGTTCGGCGGGGACGGAGGTGCGGACGGCCGGACGTCGGGTCGGGGCGGACGCCGCGCTGCCCGAGCGGGTCGGGGCGGGC
>NZ_JALKFU020001298.1 GCF_023242965.2 Frankia sp. AgKG'84/4 | reverse complement strand
CGGCACCGGCGCACTTGTCCTCACCGCCGACGCCATCGTCTTTCGACCCGTGTCCGAGGCTCAGCTCGCGGCCGCCCATCCCCGCCGAGCCGCATTTGGCGCTGTGGCAGGCGCTGACCACCCTGCGGGAGCATCGCGGCGACGGGCACATCGTCGCGCTGGTCCGTTCCGAGGTGGATCCCTGTGAGGCGCTGGTCCTCGCGGCGGCGACGGGGCGCAGCCCCGCCGAGCAGCTGCGGCTCTCGCGTGGCTGGAGCGACCGGGAGTGGGCGGCTGCCACCCGCCGGCTGGCCAACCGCGGCTGGCTGAGCATCGGCGGCGAGCTGACCGCCCTCGGCGCGCAGGCCCGAGCCGAAATCGAGAACGTCACCGACCTGATGGCCGCCGCCCCGTTCCGGCAGCTATCGCTGGGCGAGCGCGACGAGCTGTACGACACCCTCTACGGCCTCGCTGAACGGGTCGCGCTCGGCGGCGGGTACGCCTGGCCCAACCCGGTCGGGCTGGACTGGCCGCCGGCGTCGGAACGCGCGGCGGCGCGGCTGCGTCAGCCGGCGGAGCTGGGCTCGACCGACGGGTAGCCGTAGTCACCGGGGAACGGCTCGCCGTCGGTGTCCGTGCCGGGGGGCAGGGCACCGTGGCCGCCGTTCGCCAGCAGTCCGGGACCGAGATCCGGTGGGTCCAGCTCCGCCGGATCGAGGTCGTCGGGCGTCAGGTTGGTGTCGTCGACCTCGCCGTGCATCTTCGAGCCGTTGAGCACCACCGGGATCTCCAGGTCGCCGACGACGTGCTCGACGTAGAACGCCCGGGCACCGATGAGCCACAGGGCGAAACCCGGGTCGAGGCGGGGCAGCAGGTCGGCGGCGACATCGGTGAGGCCCAGTGCCTGCTGGGTGTCGGAGATCTGGTCGGAGGCCTGCTTGTACAGGATGCGGATCGCCGTTTCGGCCAGCAGGCCCTTGGCGATCTCCACCGAGTCCGGTGACGCGGACAGCAGGTCGGAGATGCGGTGGGCGACGATGGCATTCGCGCAGCCCCACTGGCGGGCGAGCTTCTGCTGCGCGGAGAGCCGCCGCACGAGCCCGGCGAAGCGCATGAGCCGCCAGCACTCGTCGTAGACGACGTAGCGCTGGACGCCGTCCTGGCGCATCAGCGCGGCTTCCATCCAGGCCTGCGCGCAGGTCATGATCAGCGCGATCATCTCGTCGCTGCCCTGGACCCGCTCCAGGTTGAGCACCGCGATGGGTCGGTCGAAGTCCAGCGGGGACGTCGTCGGGCCGTCGAACAGACCGCCGAGCGCGCCGTGGGTGAGCCGGCGCAGCGTGAGGGTGGCATCCCGCGACGCGTCCCGCAGCTCGGTGGCGGTCATCGGCAGGTTGACGCAGTCCTCGTCCGTGGGGTCGGTCATCGCCTCCAGGACGTGCGGGAGCAGCGGGGTGGCCCAGCGCTCCGGGGACGCGCCGGAGATCTGCCGGGTGACGACGTCGAGGGCGAGGTCGACGGCGGTGTGTTCGGCCGGCGTGAGCGGCACGCCCTTCGCCGTCTCGATCAGCGACGACAGCAGCGACGAGCGGGCCCGCTTGACCTCCCGGGCCCAGTCGGCGTCGGCGATGCCGACTGGGCGCGGTGGCGCGTCCAGCGGGTTGAGGCGGGTCGCCATGCCCGGGCCGATGTAGGTCGGTTCGCAGCCGAGCCGGCGAGCCAGCCGGGTGTACTCGCCCTTCGGGTCACAGGGCACCGCGGCCTGGTATCCGAACGCCGAGCCACGGGAGATGAGGGTTTTCAGCAGCGCGGACTTGCGGGAACCGACGGCGCCGAACACGGCGAAGTTCGGGTTCTCGATGACCTGCTGGCGGTACAGCTCGAAGACATCGAAGTCGAACGAGTTACCGGACCAGACGTGCCGGCCGATGTACATCCCCGGTGCGTCGAGCCCCGAGTCGACGACGAAGGGGTAGATGCCGGCGATCTGCGCGGTCGTTTCCATGTGCGCCGGCAGCCGCAGCTTGTGGTACGCCCGGCCGGCGAAGGAGCCGAGCAGCTTCGGGGGTTGCGCACCGCGCTTCAGCGCCATCTGCGCCCGGCGCATGGCGGCCTTCTCCGCGGTGGCGGCGGTCCGCTCGGCGCGGCGGCTGCGGCGGCCGGCCGGTGG
>NZ_JALKFU020001297.1 GCF_023242965.2 Frankia sp. AgKG'84/4 | reverse complement strand
GGCCCGTGCAGTCCGGGTCGCGGCGGGCGCGCCGCCGCGACGGCGGTGTCCGCCGGAGGTCCCAGCAGCGCCGGTACGCGGGCCGCTTCGACGACGGCGTCGGATAGCGAGACCAGGTCGGGATAGGGCGGTGGGAGCGGCATAGCGGCGGCCCCGGGTGGGGTCGGGTCGCCGGCCGGCGGGCAGGCGTCGTCGTCCTCGTCGTTCTCGTCAGGACCAGGGACCTGCGGGTCTGAAGGGGTGCCGTCCTCGACCGGTGCGCCGTCTGCGGGATCTTTGGGATCTTCGCGGTCCTGGAGGGCGCGGCTGGTACTGAGGATCTCCCTGATGATCAGAGGGAGGGGTGGGTCGGCGGGCTGGTGGGCGCGGGGCCGGCGGGCGCGGTAGCGCAGGAGGCGGGCGAGGGTGACCGCGATGGTGAGGGCGGCGAGCAGGCTGACGGGGAGCACAGGACCGGACGGCAGCCGGATCGGATCGGGATGCGCCACCGGCCGCGCGGCCCGAGCGGCGGGAACCGGGGAGTGCGCGAGGGCCCCCGGTGGGGTCGGGGTGACGGGTGGCGGCGACGGCGTGCTCGGCGTCGACGGGGCCGGGCTGGTCGGGGCCGGCGGGGAGGGCGCGGGCGGGATGTCGGGCAGCCAGGGGGTGAGGGCCGGGTGCGGCGCGGGGGCTGTGGCCGGGGCGGGCGGCGCAGTGTCGGAGGGTGCGGTGCTGGGGGGTGTGCGCGGGGTGGCGTCGGCGGGCAGGCGCAGGATCCATCCGGGGCGGATTAGGTCCGGGTCGGTGAGTCGTCCCCCGTCGGGTTGCGGGCGGTGCTGGTTGAGGGCGAACAGCTCGTCCCAGCGCTGCGGGTCACCGAGGTGTGTCTGCGCGAGGCTCCACAGGCTCGCGTAGGCCGGGACGACACAGGTCGGCAGTGACGCCGTGTCGGCCTCGGAGCCGGTGGCCGTCCGCTCGGCGACTGGGCTGGGGTGGGCGGGTGCGGTGGCGGCGGGTGGGGGCCGGTAGGCGGCGAGGGTGGCCGCGGAGCCCGCGGCGGGGAGTTTCGCGCGGCTGGTGGTGAGGATCAGACCGGTGAGGATGGTGCCGACGAGCGCGGTCGTGAACGCCTGGCTCAAACCGGCGGTGGGTAGGCGTGGGCGGCGGCGGCCGGTGGCACGGGACAGCGTCTCGGTGAGGGTGGCTACGAGCAGCGTGAGGTAGAGGTACCAGAACAGGCAGCCCAGGATCCCGACGAGGAGCCGCTGGTCCAGCGGCCCGGTGAGTGCGGTCGAGACCTCGCCGCGGGTCGGGACGGAGTGGGGAAGGGGCCAACCGATGAGCCGCCACATCAGCAGCGGCGCGCCGATCAGACAGGCGGCCAGCACCGTGAGGGCGCCAAGGGCGCGTGCCAGCGCGGTGAGGCGGCGGCGCACGCCGACGGCGGCGGGAGGTGGATGGAGGGTCATGGGGTTGCTCCGCTGCGGGGGCTGGCGCTGGCGGTTCCGGTGACGTTGAGCGGGCCGACGCCGACGAGGGTCAGCAGTTGCGGCCGGTAGGTCCCGGTGACCGTGACGGTGACCGTGACGGTGGTCGCGGACGCGGTGCCCTGAGCGCCCGCGCCGGCCAGGAACGCCAACGCGCGGGTCCGGGCGCCTGCGGGGTCGAGCTGGAGGGTGCCGTCGGTCCGGTACAGGGCGAGATCAAGGGCCTGAGCGCCGGCGCGGGCCGCTTCGGCGGCGGTGCTGATCGCCTTCGTCTTCGCGTTCAACGCGCCGCCGCCGTCGAGGGCGAGACCGGCCAGACCGAGCAACGCCACCACGATGATCGCGAAGAAGGCGGTGACGTAGCCGCCGTCACCGGCTTCCCCGGCTCCGGCCGCGCGGGAAGGGGTTTTCACCCGACCGCCCGGTAAAGATCAACCGGTGAGGTCGCGGTGGACGTGAGGGTGCGGGCGAGTGGCAGACGCAGACCCGCGAGGTCGGTGAGATCGACCTGGCAGGAGACGGTGGCACGGGCTAGGCCGCCACGGACGAAGTCGGTGACGTCGAGGGTCACGGTCATCGTGCGGCAGGCCGGTGTGCCGACGGTGAGCCCGGAGCGGGCGGCCGTCTGCGCGGCGGCGGTGGCCTCGGCGGGAGAACGCGCGGCGCTGGCTCTCCCGCCGAGGC
>NZ_JALKFU020001296.1 GCF_023242965.2 Frankia sp. AgKG'84/4 | reverse complement strand
CCACCGGCGTCGGCAGCGCGGCGGCGGCGGCCCGCAGCCGGGCGACACTCGCGTAGGGACCGGGCGTGTCCTCGCCGGCCGGGGCAGCGCGAACGACGACACCGAGACACTGGCCCACCGGATCTCGACGAACGCGTCGATCGCCGCGAGCGCCGCGCGCAACGTCGCGGCCGGGCCGACGGCGCCGTCGGGGACGAGATGGGCGAACCGGAAGCCGTCGGCGAGGTCGAGCACGAACGCGACACCGAAGCCCGCCGCCTCGGTCGGCCCGTCTCCGCCCGGGGTGGTGCCGGCCACGGCCGGGATCCGCTGGATGATCAGCGCCGCGGTGCCGAGGCGGCTGGCCTGGCCGAAGACCATCAGGGTCTCGGCGGTGAGGTCCAGCAGGACACCGCCCGTCGCGCCGAGTCCCGGCACGGTGAATCCGGCGGGTACGGGGATGGCGGACCACGTGCCCGCGCCAGCGAAGCCGTCGCTGACGGCGCCGACGCCGAGACCCCGGGCGTCGGCGGAACTGAGGACGCCGAGCAGGGCGGTGCCGTCCGGGCCGACCGTCGCGACCGCGTCCAGGGTGGGCAGCGGCGCGAGTGCCAGCGAGCCGGCGACGGTCAGCGTGGTGGCGCGCGCTCCGGCGCCGTCCGCCGCCGCGACCGCCAGTGCTATCGACAGGTTCGCCATGCTCCCGGTCGTGCCGGCGAACGACGGCCCCCAGGTCGCCTTCGTCGCCAGCGACGCGGTGGTGGCGAGCGTCGCGGGGATGACGGAGACCGCGGCGCCCGTCAGGGCGATCTGCGGGAAGCCGCTCGGCAGCGACAGCGGGCCCGCCGCCGCGGCGAGCAGATCCGTGATCATGATCTGTTCGCCGTCCGCCAGCGCCAGGCCGACCCGCCAGGCGTCAGCGTCGCCTTCGCCGTCGGTGCCGGTCGGCTCGGTCGGCTCGGTCGTGGCGTCGTTGGTGGCGGAGATCCAGAACAGCGCGCCGCCGAGCAGCAGCTCCCCGTCGAGCGCGACGCGCACGGTCGTCGCGGGAGCGGAGTCGGACGGCGCGGTCCCGGTCCCGGTTCCGGTCGCGGTCGGGGTCGGCGGGTCGGCGGAATCCGTCGGCGGGGGAGCGGGCCGGTCTACGTCGAGGACGAGCGACAGCTCGGGTAGCTCCAGGTGATCCTCGATGATCACCCAGGTATCGGCGAGCTCGATCTCGCTGTGGACCGCGACGGCGCGGCGCGCGTCGAGGCTGTGCACGACGTCGAGGCGCGACAGGCCCAGGTCGGCGACCGGTGACAGGCCCGGCGGCAGGGCGGTGGCGAAGGCGGCGCCGTCCAGGCCGACCAGGGTCAGCAGCTCGGGTGTGCCGATCGGGTCGGACGCGACCAGGCTGATCAGGCACTCGTCGGAGCCCGGATCCCGCGCGAGGTCGAAGGTGACGGAACACTCGCCGACGGTCGCGGCGACGACGGCGCGTCCGCCGATCGCGCGGCGCGCCTCGTCCAGGGGATGCGTCGCGACCAGCTCGACGCGCAACGACTCCAGGCTGAGACCGGGCAGGTAGGGCAGCGACCACTCGACGTCGTCGGGGATGCTCAGTCCGACCAAGACCTGCTCCAGGGTCCCGGCGGCCGGGTCGACGGTCACGGCGAGGTGGTCGAGGGTGACGCCGCCGATGTCGGCGATTCCCGGCGGCAGACAGGGGCTGACGTCGGCCACGCCGAGCAGGTGCGCCAGCCCGTCGGCGAGCTCGCCGAAGGCGGGCAGGGTGACGCCCGGTCGGCAGGACAGCTCCAGCGGGCCGCCGCCGACGGGCACCTCGACGTCGATCGCCAGTCCGAACAGCGTGACCGTCCCGGTCAGGTAGCCGATCGTCGCCCAGCCGGTGACCGTGCCGTCGAGGTCGGTGCGCGGCTCCAGCCGCAGCCGGGCCCCCAGGGCGTCGACGCTGAGCACCCCCGCGACCAGGGCCCAGGAACGGGCCGTGGCGATCTCGAACGACGCCGAGCGCGGGTCGCGGTCGGCGTTCGGCGCGAACTCCGTGTCCAGGGCGGTCAGCCGGAAGGCACCGGGAAGCCCCGGCGGCAGCGCGACGGTGGCGCCGACGCCGGTCACGGCGAGCAGCCCACCGGCGAGGTCGGCGAGGTCCGCGCCGACGCCATCCGCGCC
>NZ_JALKFU020001295.1 GCF_023242965.2 Frankia sp. AgKG'84/4 | reverse complement strand
GCCTCGGCCGCCGCCGCGACGGGCGCCGGCAGCCTCGAAGCCGCCGCCGGCGACCCCGGCGACCAGCCCACCCAGCCGACCCAGATCGTGGGCCGGGAAGCCTCGAAGCGCCCCGCCCGACGCTCGCAGGGCGACGACGACGCGGCCTTCCTCGAACTCGTCGCGCGCTTCGACGACGAACCGGAGTCGCGGCGCTGGCCGGCCGCGGAGGACCTCGACGATCCCCGGCGCCCCACGGTCATCATCCTGCGTCCCCCGATCGACCCACCGCCCGCGTCCGAGCCCGGCGCGCCGGCCGAGGACACCCTCGGTGACGCCGAGTCTGACGAGCGGGCGCTGCCCCCCGTCGGGCCGCGCGGCTTGCGCCGTGACGACCTCGACGGCGTCGTCATCATCGACTTGGGCGCCGCCGCCGGACAGGACGACCCGGCCGGCGACGACCACTACGTCCCCCCGCCGCCGCCCCCGCTGCCGCGGATGCGCCCAGTGACACGGTGGGCGCTCGGCTCGCTCGCGCTCGGGGTGGTCTTCCTCGTCGTGCCGAGCCTGATCGGGCTCAACCAGTCACGTTCGCAGGACGTCACCGGAGTGCTGCTCATTCTCGGCGGCGTCGGCACCCTCGTCGCCCGCATGGGTGACCGGCCGCCCACCAACTCCGAGGGCCCCGACGACGGCGCGGTGATCTGAGCACACCTGCCGGAGCAGGTGGCCCGCCGCGATGATCCTGCGGCGCATGGCCGGAGCGGGCCACGAAGCTCGCGGACACAGGGCTTGCAGGACGGGACCGACGCATCACCGTGTCGGCCCTTCGAGGACAACGTCGGCGTGGCAGAGGCCGGCGTACCGACACCGAGGGGAAGGGCGTTGGGCGTGCGCTACCACGAGAAGGTCGAGGTGCACGGACACCTCATGGACACAGGTGTCCTGGCCAGGGTGCTGGACGACGTACTGGACTACGGCGGAGACTACCGCGTCGATCATATCGATCTGGGCCGTTCCCACGACGACGAATCCCACGCTGTCATCACCGTCGGCGCCGAGACGCCCCGGCGGCTCATGCGCATCCTCATGCGCATCCAGGTGCACGGCGTCAACAAGCTCGACGGCGGCACCACCCGGGTAGAGCCGGCCGACCGCGACGGCGTCTTCCCCCCGGACTTCTACTCGACCACCAACCTGGAGACCGTCGTCCACCTGGACGGCCAGTGGGTCCCGGTGGAGCACCCCGAGATGGACTGCGGCCTGCTTGTCTCGCACGGCCGGGTGCGCACCGTTCCGGTCACCGACGTCCGCGCCGGCGACATGATCGTCTGCGGGGTGGACGGCGTGAAGGTCGTCCTGCCGGTGACCGACCACTCGAGCCGGATCTACGCGGAGTACGAGGCGCACGGCGCGCCGCTGCCGAGCTCCGCCCAGCCGCAGGCGGTGCTGGTGCGGGCGATCGCGCGCCAGATCCGGGAGGCGAAGGCGGAGGGCGTGCAGGTGCTGTGGGTGGCCGGCCAGGCCGTCGTCAGCACCGGCGCCACCCCCGCGCTCGTCGCCCTGGTCGAGGCCGGTTACGTCGACGTGCTGTTCACCGGCAACGCGCTGGCCACCCTCGACGTCGAGGCGGCCCTCTACGGCTCGCCGCTGGGCGTCGGGCCACTGCGCAGCGGGCGGGTGCAGCGCGGCAGCGAGCAGCACATCCGCGCCATCAACGCGATCCGCCGGGAGGGCTCGATCCGCGGGGCCGTGGACTCCGGCGTGCTGACCGAGGGCATCCTGCACGCGATGGTCAAGGCCAACAAGACGTTCGTGCTCGTCGGCTCGGTCCGCGACGACGGCCCGCTGCCCGACGTGTACACCGACGTCGTCTCGGGCCAGCGGGCGATGCGCGCCGCCCTGCGCGGAGTCGGTTACGCGATCATGATCGCCTCCGCGCAGCACTCGGTGGCGACGGGCAACATCCTGCCGGCGTCGATCCCGGTGGCCTGCGTGGACGTCAACCCGGCGACGGTGCACGCGCTCACCGAGCGGACCAGCGCGCACGCCGTCGGCGTCGTCGCCGACACCGGCCTGTTCCTCGAGGAGCTCGCCGCCGAGCTGGTCGCCGACTACCGGCCCGCCCGGCCCGGCCCGGGCGGCTGAGCCGACGCGGGCGTGCCCGCGGCCTCGACC
>NZ_JALKFU020001294.1 GCF_023242965.2 Frankia sp. AgKG'84/4 | reverse complement strand
CGCCGGCGCCGCGCGCGGGCGGCGGCTGCTGATGGAGGATTTCTACCGGTGGCAGCGGCATCGCCACGGCGTTCTGATGGACGGCGCCGAGCCGGCGGGCGGACAGTGGAACTACGACCACGACAACCGCGAACCACCGCCGCGCGACCGGCGCCGGCTCGGCCTGCCCGAACCGTGGTGCCCGGTCGAGTCGGACGTCGACGCCGAGGTCCGCGACCACCTTGACCGGCTCGAACGCGACGGGCACGCCCGGTTCCGCGGGGTCGACGGGCCGCGCCGGTTCGCCGCGACCCGCGACGAGGCGCTGCGGGCCCTGGACTCGTTCGTCCGGGACCGCCTCGCCGCCTTCGGCCCGCACGAGGACGCGATGCTCGCCGCCGACCCGACGATGGCCCACTCCGCCCTGTCCGCGCCGCTGAACCTGGGCCTGCTGCATCCGCTGGAGGTCACCCGCGCCGCCGAGGACGCCTACCGGCGGGGCGACGCGCCGATCGCCAGCGTCGAGGGCTTCGTCCGCCAGGTGCTCGGCTGGCGCGAGTACGTCTGGGGCGTCTACTGGTGGGCCGGCGAGGACTACGCCCGCCGCAACGCGCTCGCCGCCCGCATCCCGCTGCCCGACTGGTTCGCCGACCTCGACGCGGCCGCCGTCGGCGCCGCCTGCCTGTCCGACGTGCTCGCCGGGGTCCGCGACCGCGGCTGGGTCCATCACATCCCGCGCCTGATGGTCCTCGGCAACTGGGCGCTGCAACGCGGCTACGATCCCCAGGCGCTCACCGACTTCTTCCACGAGAGCTTCGTCGACGGCTACGCCTGGGTGATGGCCCCGAACGTCGTCGGCATGAGCCAGTACGCCGACGGCGGCCTCGTGGCGACCAAGCCGTACGCGGCCGGCGGCGCGTACATCCACCGCATGAGCGACTACTGCGGCGACTGCCGGTACCAGCCGACGAAGCGCCTCGGCGCCGACGCCTGCCCGTTCACCGCCGGCTACTGGGCCTTCCTCGACCGCAACGCCGAGGCCCTGCGCCTCAACCCGCGCCTGCGCCGTCCCCTGGCCGGCCTCGCACGCCTGTCCGACCGCGCCGCCGTCGCCGCCGCCGAACGCCACCGCGGCGACACCCCGCCCTGACCTGCCCAGCCCCCGGCGGACGCGGCTCGGGTCAGGTGACGCCGAGGGCGCGCAGGGCCGCCGTCGTGGCCGCGGCGGCGACAACCACGACGGCGAACGGAGCACCGGGGCTGTCGCCACCGCGAGCACCGCGCCGGCGAGGGCCGCGCGGCGGGTCGCGGTGTCCCGCAGAGCGGGGATGATCAAGGCGAGCAGGACGGCGGGGAAGGCGGAGTCCAGGCCGAAGGCGTCGGTGTCCGGCACGGTCGTGCCGGCGTAGGCGCCGGCGAGGACGCCGACGTTCCAGCAGACGAACAGCCCGATCCCGCAGGCCCAGAACGCCGTGCGGTGGCGCCCCTCATCGCGGCGGGCCAGCGCGAACACGACCGTCTCGTCGACGAGCAGATGGCTGCCGGCGAGACGCCGCAGCCAGCCCGGGCCGAGCACGTCGCCGATCGCGAAGCCACAGGGCAGATGTCGGGTGTTCACCAGCAGGCACGCCAGCACCGCCGGCACCACCGCCCCACCCCCGGTGAGCAGCGCGACGAACAGGAACTGCGACGCACCGGCGAACACGACCACCGACAGCAGCACCGGCGCCCACACCGGCAGCCCGGCGCCCACCGCGATCGCCCCAAACGAGCCGCCGACCAGCGCGTCCGCCCCGCACACCAGCGCGACGTCCCGCACCAGCCCACGATCGAGATCGCAACGCCATCGTCGGACGACCTGCCCAGACAGAGCGCGCAACCGCGCCACGACTTCCATACCACCCAGCGTGGAAAGTCGCGCACGCCCCGTAAACCCTCGGCCATCGACCGCGAAGGTGGCTCCGGCACCCGCCTGACCGACTGTCGCAGGTCAGCCGGCGAGGGCCGCGCGCACGCCGCGAGCTATCTCGAGATCCTCGCGGGCTTCGACGACGAACATCCGCACCGGGGCGTCCGGCACGCCGATCTCCCCGTCGCCGCCGTCGTGCGCGCCATTGCGCGCCGGGTCCAGCCGCAGGCCCAGGAACCCGAGGCCCGCGGCCGCGCCGGCGCGGATCGGCGG
>NZ_JALKFU020001293.1 GCF_023242965.2 Frankia sp. AgKG'84/4 | reverse complement strand
GGGGGGGGGGGGGGGGGGGGGGGGGGGGGGGGGGGGGGGGGGGGGGGGGGGGGGTCGCCGAGTGGGCTGCCCGCGGGCTGCGTGGCTGTCCTTGACCTGGTGGAGGTGACCGACGAGCGGTTCCTCCCGGCGATGAAGGCGCTGCTCGCGGGGACGGTCATGGTGGAGGACCTGGCCGAGGCGCAGACGGCCCTCGCCGCCCGGCCGGATCTGCGGATGGTGACGCGGGCTGGTGACCTCCTCGGGCCGGCGGTGTCCATCGGTGGGAGCGCCAATCCGCCGTCGGTGATCGAGCTGCAGGCCGCGGCGGATGAGGCGGAGGCGGGCGTCGCGGAGTCCGAGCAGCGAGCCGAACAGGCGCGGGACGCGTTGGACCCGGCCCGGGCGGAGGTGGCTCGGACCCGCTCGGCGATCGACGCGGCGCTCGCGGCGAATCACGGCGCCGACGCGCGCTATCGCGCCCTCTCCGAGCAGGTCGCGCAGCTGGACCGGGCCCGGGGAAGCGCCGATTCGGAGGTGGCTCGCCTTGAGGCGGTGCGTGGTCGGGCGGAGAGCGCGCGTGATCGGGCCTACGGTGCGCTGAGCGAGCTCGAGACGTCGCTCGCGGCGGTGTCCGCCCAGCCGGAGATCGACGAGCGTTCGCCCGAGGAGCGGGATCGGCTGGTCACCTCCACGTCGGCCGTCCGGGCAGCCGAGGTGGAGGCTCGGCTGGCGGTGCGCACGAGCGAGGAGCGGGCGAGGGCGCTGCAGGGACGTGCGGACGGGCTGATCCGGGCGGCGGCGAACGAGCGGGCGGCCCGCATGGCCGCGGCCCGGCGCCGGGAGGTGCGTGAGCGCCAGGCGGCGCTCGCTGCGGCGCTGGGGGAGGCGGCCCAGGCGACTCTCGGTCGGCTGGACCGCTCGCTGGCCCGCGCCGCGACGGAGCGCGAGCAGGCCGACGCGCTGCGGCGGAGCACCGACTCGGAGCTCACTGCCGTGCGCGACCAGGGCCGGGCCCTGGCGACGGAACTCGCGGGGCTGCGGGACGCGGCCCACCGGGACGAACTTGCCCGGGCGGAGAAACGACTGCGGGTCGAGACCCTGGAGACCAGGGCGATGGAGGAGTTCGGTATCGGGGCTGACGACCTTCTCGCCGAGTTCGGGCCGGCGGTCCCGGTCCCGCCGGATGATCCGGATGGCGTCGCGGTGCCGTTCGACCGGGCCGAGCAGACCGCCCGTGCGGCGACCGCCGACAAACAGCTCGCCCGGCTTGGCCGGATCAATCCGCTCGCCCTCGAGGAGTTCGCCGCGTTGCAGGAGCGGGCGGCGTTCCTGTCGAGCCAGCTGGACGACATCCGCAGTACCCGCCGTGACCTGCTGTTGGTCGTGGAGGAGGTGGACGTCCGGGTTCGCGAGGTGTTCGCGGCGGCGTTCGCGGACACCGCACGCGAGTTCGAGATCGTGTTCGCGACGCTCTTCCCGGGCGGGGAGGGCCGACTGGTGCTCACGGAGCCCGACGACATGCTGACGACCGGCATCGAGGTCGAGGCGCGTCCGCCCGGGAAGAAGGTGAAGCGGCTGTCGCTGTTGTCCGGTGGCGAGCGGTCGTTGACGGCACTCGCGCTGCTGCTGGCCATCTTCCGCGCGCGGCCCTCGCCGTTCTACGTGCTCGACGAGGTCGAGGCGGCACTCGACGACCGCAACCTCGGGCGACTGCTGACGGCGCTCGAAGGGCTGCGCGAAAAGTCCCAGCTCATCATCATCACGCACCAGAAACGAACGATGGAGATCGCCGACGCACTCTACGGCGTGGCGATGCGGGGTGATGGCGTGACGACCGTGATCAGCCAGCGGCTGCGGGAACGCTCAGCGGTCTGAGGCCGCCCGGGTGGGGGCTACCCGCGGGTGAGGGCGTCGTACTCCGGCGCGCATCTGTCAGGATCGGAGTGTGGAGCTCCTCATCCTGATCGTCGTCATCGCCGTCGCCGTGGTGGCCACCGTGGGTCTGGCGGTGGGCAGCGCTGTGCGCCGACGGCCGCGCCGCCGGCTGGCGCGTGGTGCCCGTACCGATGGTGAGCGTTCGCTCGGTGGCGGCCTCGAGGGCGAGTCCTCCCGCGCCGCCGCGGCCGGCACGATCGACGAAGCCCGACCGGTGGACATCACGTCGCCGCCGGGCGAGCCGGCC
>NZ_JALKFU020001292.1 GCF_023242965.2 Frankia sp. AgKG'84/4 | reverse complement strand
CCCCAGGACGGGCTGCGCGGCCCGGCCGCGGACCTAGCGACCGCCCGCGACCGCTTCACCGACGCCGGGCGTGCGCTGAGCGCCGCCACCCGCGACCCCGCCGATCTGGTGCGCCTCGAACGGGACAGCCGCCAGCTCGCCCGCCTCATCGACCTCGACCTGCCCCCCGGCGTCGACATCGGCGAGCTGGCGGCGCCGGAGGGCCGCGGCAACCATCCCTACGGCCGCGAGCTGGCCGACGGCCTGCGGCTGCGCGGAGTCCTCCCGCGCGGCGGCTCGACCGGCGTCACGAGCGGCACCGTCGAGGACGCCCAGGGTCAGACGATCTTCGAGGGCGACGTGTGGCACCACCACGACGGCGGCTTCCGGGTCGACGACGGCGACGGCGGCCATCAGGACTACGACGGCACCGGCCGGCTCACCGCCACCACGCTGCACTACCCCCGAAGCCGGCAGGTCGGCGTGCTCTGGGGAGACGTCGAGATCGACCCGTCCGGCACCAGCGCGGTGCTGAACCGCCCCGGCGTGCCCCGGGCGAACCTCACCGTGGAGCACACCGCCGCCGGCCTGACCCTGACCGGCCCCGACGGTCACGTGCTGACCGTCGGCCGCGACGGCCGGATCCACGGCGAACAGACCCCCGCCGCCGAACCGACCGGCCCCGCGCCCTCGCGGGACTCCCCGCCGCTGTGGACCTCCACACTCGCCCGCGAGCGGCTGACCGGCCTGTCGCGGCCCGCCGGCCGACTGGAGCTCGACTGGTCCGCCGGGCGGGCCCGCACCGTGGACACCACCGGGATGACCCACGACTGGTCGCTGCGCTGGTCCGGTGACGGCTTCGTTGACCTGCGCGACGGTGCCAACTCCCGCACCTACACCACCGACGGCCTGCTGGTCGGCGAGGGTGTCGAGCTGCGCGACCCGGCCGGCGAACGGTTCGCGGCCACGCTGATCCTGGTGTTGAACCACGTGCCGAGCCCGGACGCCGGGCCGTACGGCCTCGTCGTCGACGGCATGGAGGCCGACGACATCGAGGTCAGCCGTACTCGCGACGACACCTACCGGTTGACCCACACCGCTGGCCCCCAGCGCGGCGAGTTCTGGGAGACCGGCCGGGGCGGCCGCATGCGCCGCCAGTTCATGACGCTGACCCTTCCTGACCCCGACCCGATTCCGCCCGGCACCACCGCGCAGCCCGGCACCACCACTCCGGCCGGCACCACCACTCCGGCCGGCACCACCACTCCGGCTGGCACCACCACTCCGGCTGGCGACACCACTCCGGCCGGCGACACCACTCCGGCCGGCGACACGGCCCCACGGCCGGACGCCGACCCCGAGGCCGCGCCGGCGCCCGCCGTGCTCGGCACCGCGGACATCGACTGGACGGCCGGGACCGCCCGAACGGTCGACCTCGCGGGCGTCACCCGCGACTGGTCGCTCACCCCCGAGGACGACGGCGGCTTCCTCCTGAGCCGGCCCGACGGCGCCCGCCAGCTCTTCGACGTGGACGGCATCCTGCGCGAGTCCACCGCCGGGCGACCCGCTGCGGTCACGCCCGCGCCGCCGTCGCCGACCGACGAGATCACCGCCGCCCCGGCGCGACCCGCCGTCCCGGTCGCCCCGGACGTCGCGCCGCTGGACCCGAGCACCCTGCCCGAGGCCGAACGCGACCTGCTGCGCTGGGTCCGCCAGGACCTGACCGCCCGGCCCGACCTCGCCGACCCGTCGACCACCTCGACGTCGATCACCGACCAGCAGATCCTCGACACCTACCACCGGCTGCGCGCCGACCAGCGCTACCGCTCCACGCTCACCCGAACCATGGCGCCCATCGTCAGCGCCACCGTCCGCGGGCTCGAACCCGGCGGCCTGCGCGGCGGCTCCGGGCGGCCCACCGCCCCCACCGCCCCCACCGCCCCCACCGCCCCTGCCGACGACGCCCCGCTGTCCGCCCCCGAACCCACGGACGCCACCAGCGAGCCCGAGACCGAACCCACCGCCGGGAGCGAGGCCGCGGTCGAGACCGAACTCCCGGCGGAGCCGGAACTCCCAGCCGAGCCCCAGCTCGCCGCCGCGTCCGAGCTCGCCGCCGCGTCCGAGCTCGCCGCCGAGGGCGAGTCCGCGCCCCACGTCGAGCTGCCGGCGGGAGCGCAGTCCTCCTC
>NZ_JALKFU020000077.1 GCF_023242965.2 Frankia sp. AgKG'84/4 | reverse complement strand
AGATCCGAGTGTTCCGCGGCGCACCAAGATCCGAGTGTTCCGCGGCGCACCAAGATCCGAGTGTTCCGCGGCGCACCGGCCGGGGCCGGGGCCCCGGCCGGTGACGCCGGGCGCACATGCGCTGTCCACGAATGTGCACAGAGCGGGCGCTATGGTCAGAATCATCGAGCGTGGTCGACGCTAGCCTTGAGGATTGCGTCGCTGGGCTTTTGTGTCGTTCCGTACAAAGCAAATCAGGCAGGAGTCACACCGAAATCGTTTTGACCGATGACCGCGCTCTTCAGGGAAGGCCGTGAACGCCGGACTAGGAGGCGATGCGCTCGTAGATGGCGGTGATGCCCTGGCCGCCGCCGATGCAGAGGGTCTCGAGGCCGTAGCGGACCTCGCGGCGGTGCATCTCGTGCAGCAGGGTCGCGAGGATGCGGCCGCCGGTCGCGGCGACCGGATGGCCGAGCGAGATGCCGGAGCCGTTGACGTTGAAGCGGTCCCAGTCGCCGCCGGTCCAGTCGCCGGCGGGGAAGCCCCATTCGCGGGTGCAGGCGAGGACCTGGGCGGCGAACGCCTCGTTGAGCTCGATCAGGTCGATGTCGGAGAGCTTCAGGCCGGCGCGCTCCAGCGCCTTCGCCGTCGCCGGCACCGGGCCGATGCCCATCCGCGACGGCTCGACGCCGGCGACGGCCCAGCTCACGAGCCTGGCGAGCGGACGCAGCCCGAGCCGTTCGGCCTCCTGCGGGTGGGTCACGACGCAGACCGACGCGCCGTCGTTCTGGCCGGAGGAGTTGCCGGCGGTGACCGTCGACTCGGCGTCCTGGCGGCCCATGATGGGCTTGAGGCGGCCGAGGGTCTCCAGGCTGGAGTCGGCGCGGGGATGCTCGTCGGTGTCGACGACGGTGTCAGCCTTGCGGCCGCGCACGGTCACCGGGATGATCTCGTCGGCGAAGCGGCCCTCGGTCTGGGCGGCGACGGCGCGCTGGTGCGAGCGCAGCGCGAACTCGTCCTGCTCGGCGCGGGAGATGTTGTACTCGCGGCGCAGGTTCTCCGCGGTCTCGATCATGCCGCCCTCGACGGGGTGGTGCACACCGCCGGCGGTCGTGCGGCCGCGGGCCAGCGCGTCGTGCAGGGTGATGGAGCCCGAGTTCGGCCCCCATCGCATGCCGGTCGAGTAGAACGCGGCGTTGCTCATGCTCTCGGCGCCGCCGGCCAGCACGAGGTCGGAGACGCCGGTCTGGACCTGCATCGCGGCCATCGCGACGGTCTGCACGCCGGAGCCGCAGCGGCGGTCGAGCTGCAGGCCGGGGACGGAGATGTCCAGGCCGGCGTCGAGCGCGACGACCCGGCCCAGGGCGGGGGCCTCCATCGTCGGATAACAGGAGCCGAAGAGCACGTCATCGATGTCGGCGGAGCCGAGGCCGGTGCGCTCCAGCAGCCCGCGCAGGACGGAGGCGCCAAGCTCGTGTGCGGTCAGCGACTTGTACACGCCGCCGTACCGTCCGACAGCCGTGCGAACCGGCTCACAGATCACCGCGTCACGCATGAGAACTCCTGTCTGCGATTCGGCCGCCGGGCCCACACCTGGTCCGCGCGTACCGGGCGAGGCCTCACGCCGCGTTCCCGCGCCGGCTTGTCAGGACAATAACGCAGGCACGACGCACATTCCCGATTCACGATGATGGCTGATCGTTCTCCGCAGCACGCACTGATCATGGGCCGGTGTGTGCTGATCCGCATTTCTGGCACGGCCCTGGAGTGCCGAGTAGGGTTTTGCGCCGGTGACCCTCGCCGACGCTCCTGTGCGGCTGGCGTCGGCTGTGCGCGGTTCACCGGCGCCGCCGAACGCGCGCGGCGCGAACGCCTGCCCGTCATCACCGCCACCTGCCGCGAAACGGCTGCCCACCGTGAACTAGGAGATGTTGATGACCGAAACCCGACGCGTCGCGATCGTGACCGGGGCAGCCCGGGGCATCGGCGCGACCACCGCCCGCCGCCTCGCCGCCGACGGGTTCGCCGTCGCCCTGCTCGACCTCGACGAGGCCGCCGTCAAGGAGACCGCCGAGAGCATCGTCGCCGACGGTGGCACGGCGCTGTCCGCCGTCGCGGACGTCAGTGACGCCGCCCAGGTCGCCGCGGTCGTCGCCCGGGTCGCCAGCGAGCTCGGCGCGCCCACGGTGCTGGTCAACAACGCTGGCATCACCCGCGACAACCTGCTGTTCAAGCTGTCCGAGCAGGATTGGGACCTGGTCATCGCGGTGCACCTGCGCGGCGCGTTCCTGATGACCCGCGAAGTGCAGAAGCACATGGTCGAGGCCAAGTACGGCCGGATCGTCAACCTGTCGAGTACCTCGGCGCTGGGCAACCGCGGCCAGGCGAACTACGCCGCCGCGAAGGCCGGCATCCAGGGCTTCACCAAGACGATCGCCATCGAACTGGGCCGTTACGGCATCACCGCGAACTCGATCGCCCCCGGCTTCATCGCCACCGAGATGACGAAGGCCACCGCGGCGCGGCTCGGCCAGGACTGGGAGCAGTACCAGATCGACCGGGCGAAGTCGATCCCGGTCGCCCGGGTCGGCGTCCCCGAGGACATCGCCCACACCGTGTCGTTCCTGGTCAGCGAGGGTGCCGGGTACGTCTCCGGTCAGATCATCTACGTCGCCGGCGGCCCGAAGGCCTAGGCGGCGGGGCCGCGCCCGCGCGCGGCCGGGCGACCCCCGCGGCAACCATCCGATCCAGTTCCCGCTCCGACGGTTGACTTCCAAGAAGGTGACGTGATGACGGGTACCGAGGTCGTGGTGGTGGACGCCTGCCGGTCGGCGATCGGCAAGCGCAAGGGGTCGCTGCGCGACGTGCAGGCGCCGGACCTGCTCGGCGATGTCCTGCGGGGGCTGTTCGACCGCACCGGGCTCGACCCGGCGCTGGTCGGGCAGCTCGTCGTCGGCTGTGTCAGCCAGGTCGGGCAGCAGTCGGCGAACATCGCCCGCAACGCCTGGCTCGGGGCCGGGCTGCCACTGGAAGTCGGCGGTTCGACGGTGCAGGCCCAATGCGGATCGTCGCACCAGGCGACGACGATGGCCCATGCCCTGGTCGGTTCGGGGCTGACGGACATCGCGGTGGTCGGCGGCATCGAGTCGATGAACCAGGTGCCGATGACCGCGAGCACCGAGCCGACGTACGGCACCGGGCGGGGCGAGCGGTTCCGCGAGCACTACGAGGTGACCACCCAGTTCGAGGGCGCGGAGCGGATCGCCGAGAACTGGGGCCTGTCCCGCGACGACCTGGAGGCGTACGCGCTGCTGGCCCAGCAGCGCGCCGCCGTCTCGGTCGCCGAGGGCCGTTTCACGTCGCAGATCGTGCCGGTCTCCGCACCGGTCACGGACGACGAAGGCGCGACCGTCGGTCACAAGCCGTTCGCGATGGACGAGGCGCTGCGCCCGACCACGCTGGCGGGCCTGGCCAAGCTGAAGGTCAACGTGCCGGACCGCCCGGGCGGCAGCCGGCACACCGCCGGCACCTCGTCGCAGATCGCCGACGGTGCCTCGGCGATCCTGCTGGCCAAGGCCGCGCGGGCCGAGGAGCTGGGGCTCACTCCCCGGGCCCGGCTGGTGCACTCGGTGCTGGTCGGCTGCGACCCGGTGACGATGCTGACCGGGCCCATCCCCGCCACCCGCAAACTGCTGGCCGACACCGGTCTCACGATGGACGACATCGACGTCTTCGAGGTCAACGAGGCGTTCGCCGCGGTGGTGCTGGCGTGGCGCAAGGAGCTCGGCGCGGACCTCGAGAAGGTCAACCCGAACGGCGGCGCCATCCCATTCGGCCACCCGCTCGGCGCGTCCGGCGGCATCCTGCTGGCCCGCGCGCTGAACGAGCTCGAGCGCACCGGCGGGCGCTACGGCCTGATCACGATGTGCTG
Organism: Frankia sp. AgKG'84/4; assembly: GCF_023242965.2. Taxonomy (GTDB): domain Bacteria; phylum Actinomycetota; class Actinomycetes; order Frankiales; family Frankiaceae; genus Frankia. Next base: position 10,622 of record NZ_JALKFU020000077.1, on the reverse strand, counting down.
CGGCGGCGGCCTCGGCACCGCCTCCCTCATCGAGCGCCTTTGACCAGCCCGGAGGCGGCGGACGCGGCGGACGCGGCACCGCCCGCGCCGCACCGGCGGTTCGATCCGCTGCGCGGTCGCTGGACGTTGGTCTCCGCCGGTCGCGACCGTCGGCCGTGGTCCGGCTCGGCCGAAGCGGCCAGCCCCGCCGCGCCGCCGCGGCACGATCCGACCTGTCCACTGTGCCCGGGGAACCCGCGCGGTGCCGGTGAGGGCCGCAATCCCGAGTACACCGGGCCGTTCGTGTTCGCGAACGACTACCCGGCGCTGCGGCCGGACCCGGGCCCGGACTTCGGCGGGGGCGCGCCGGTCCCGCGCACCGCCGAACTCGACCCGCCGGCGGGACCCGGCGGCGGGCTGCTGCGCGCCGAGGCGGTCACCGGCATCTGCCGGGTGATGTGCTTCAGCCCACGCCACGACACCCATCTCGCCGCGATGTCCGGCCCGGAGCTGCGCGGGGTCGTCGACGCCTGGGTGGAGCAGGCCCGCGACCTGGGCCGGCGCTGGCGGTGGGTGCAGATCTTCGAGAACCGGGGCGCCGCGATGGGCGCGTCGAACCCGCACCCGCACGGCCAGGTCTGGGCCAGCTCCGTGCTGCCCGACGAGCCCGCCGCCGAAGACGTCCACCAGCGCGACCACCTACGGCGGCACGGAAGTCGCCTGCTCGTCGACTACGCCGCCACCGAGCTGGCCGCCGGCGAGCGGGTGGTCGCGGCGCAGGGTGGCTGGCTCGCGGTCGTCCCCTACTGGGCGGTCTGGCCGTTCGAGACGCTGCTTCTGCCGCTGCGGCCGACGAGCGGACTCACCGACCTGGACGACGCCGGCCGCGCCGGCCTCGTCGGGATCCTGCGGCTGCTGCTGGCCGCCTACGACGGCCTGTTCGGCGTGCCGTTCCCGTACTCGATGGGCTGGCACGGTGCCCCCACCGGCCCCGACGGCACTCGCAGCCCCGACGGCACTCGCAGCCCCGACGGTGACCCAGCGCGGGCCGACCACTGGCAGCTGCACGCCCACTTCTATCCGCCGCTGCTGCGATCCGCGTCCGTGCGCAAGTTCCTCGTGGGCTACGAGATGCTCGCCGGCCCCCAACGCGACATCACCCCCGAGCAGGCCGCGGCCCGCCTGCGCGCCCCGGTACCGGCATGACGGGGACCGGCGAGCGGCCATGACGGGAACGGGCAAGCGGCGCGACGGGGCGCGCCGCGCCGTCGAACTGTTCACCCGGACGTACGGCACCCGCCCGAGCCATCTCGTCCGCTCCCCCGGCCGCGTCAACCTGATCGGCGAGCACACCGACTACAACGACGTGCTGTGCCTGCTGGGTGATCCGCGGGTCCCCGGGCTCGCCGCCGAGGGGGCCACCACCCGCAGCGCCGCCGCCGTCGACCTGTGGGCCGACCGGCTCGCCGGGTCCGTGGTCGCGATCGGCAACGCCCCCACCGCCCTGTTCCGGCTGCTCGAACTCGTCAGCGCGGGGGCCGGGCGCCCCGCGGCGGTGCTGGGCCTGCCGGTCGGTTTCATCGGCGCGGCCGAGTCGAAGCGGGCCCTCGCCGGGGACCCGGCGGGCCTGGAGTACCTCGTCGTGCACGGCCGGCGCGGCGGCAGCGCCATGGCGGTCGCCGCGATCAACGCGATCGCGAGCGAGCAGGAATGAGCGCGGGACGGCTCTACGGCGTCGGCGTCGGTCCCGGCGACCCCGAACTGATCACGGTCAAGGCGGCCCGACTCATCGCCGCGGCGGACGTGATCGCCTACCACAGCGCGCGCCACGGCCGCAGCATCGCGCGGTCGATCGCCGCCACCCACCTGCGTGGCGACCAGGTCGAGGAGGCGCTGGTCTACCCGGTCACGACCGGGACGACCAGCCATCCCGGCGGCTACCGGGGCGCCATCGACGAGTTCTACGAGCAGTGCGCCAAACGGCTCGCCGTCCATCTCGACGCCGGCCGGGACGTCGTCGTGCTCAGCGAGGGCGACCCGTTCTTCTACGGCTCGTTCATCCACCTGCACCGCCGCCTCGCCGACCGCTACCCGACCGAGGTCGTCCCCGGGGTGACGTCGCTGTCCGCCGGCTGCGCGGTGCTGGGCCGCCCGCTGGTCGAGGGCAACGAGGTCCTCACCGTGCTGCCGGGCACCCTCGCGCCGGCGACGCTCGCCGAGCGGATCGCCGCCACGGACACCGCTGTCGTGATCAAGATGGGCCGGACGTTTCCCGGGGTGCGCGACGCCTTCGCCGACGCCGGCCGCCTCGCCGATGCCTGGTACGTCGAACGAGCGACGACCACCGGGCAGCGCATCGCCCCGCTGGCCGACGTGGACCCGGCGAGCGTGCCGTACTTCTCCCTCGCGGTGCTGCCGAGCCCGGTACGCGGCGCGGACGACCCCGCCCCGCTGCGCGCCACGCAGGCCGACTGGGTGCTGACGGGCGCCACCGTCGGCGCGCGGGGAGTCGACGCCGACGCGGTGGCTCAGCACGACGCGGTGGCTCAGCACGACGCGGTGGCTCAGCACGACGCGGTGGCTCAGCGCGAGGCGGTGGCTCAGCACGAGGCGGTGGCCCCCATCGAGGGGGCGGCGTCGCACGGTGCGGCGGCCTCGGGGGAGGAGACGGCCCCGGTCGGGGTGACGGAGCCCGGGCGCGACGGCGGCGAGGTCGTCGTCGTCGGGCTGGGGCCGGGCGACGCGGGCTGGCTCACTCCCCAGGCCGCCGCGGCGCTCGCCGCGGCCGACGACCTGATCGGCTACGGGCCGTACCTGGACCGCGTCCCCGTCGACCCGCGCCAGCGCCGCCACCCGTCGGGCAACACCGTCGAGGCGGACCGCGCCGAACACGCCCTGGAGCTCGCCGCCGACGGCGCGGTCGTGGCGGTGGTGTCCTCCGGTGACCCGGGGGTGTTCGCGATGGCGACCGCCGTGGTCGAGGCGGCGGCGCAGGAGCGGTTCGCGCAGGTCGCGGTGCGTGTCGTGCCGGGGCTGACCGCCGCCCAGGCCGTTGCGAGCCGTGTCGGCGCGCCGCTGGGCCATGACTTCTGTGTGCTGTCGCTGTCCGACCGGCTCAAGCCGTGGGAGATCATCGAACGGCGGCTGCGGGCCGCCGCCGAGGCCGACCTCGTTCTCGCGATCTACAACCCGGCGTCGAGGACACGGCGCGCGCAGCTCGACCGCGCGCTGGCGGTGCTCGGCGAACACCGCGCGCCGAGCACTCCGGTGGTGATCGGCCGCGACGTCGGTGGCCCGACCGAGACGGTGACGGTCACGACGCTCGGCGAGCTCGATCCCGCCGTCGTCGACATGCGCTGCCTGCTGCTCGTCGGCTCCTCCGAGACCAGGACCGTGCGCCGTGGCGGCGCCGGCGACCTGGTCTTCACCCCGCGTCGGTACAGCCAGCCAGCCAGCGCAGCGCCGCCTCGACGGAGTTGACGACGTCGACCCCCGCCGGCACCGGCGGGCGGTCGATCATGATGACGGGCAGCCCCAGCTCGCGGGCGGCGGTCAGTTTGGCCGCTGTCATCGACCCGCCGCTGTCCTTGGTGACCACGGCGTCGATGCGGTGCCGTCGCAGCAGGTCCCGTTCGGCGTCGACGTCGAACGGCCCCCGGTCGAGCAGGATGGCGCGGCGCGGCGGCAGCGCCGGGTCGGGCGGTTCGACGCAGCGGATCAGGAACCAGGGCCGGTCCAGGCGCGCGAACAGGGCCAGGTCACCGCGCCCGGTCGTCAGGAACACCCGCGGCGGGTCGCCGCCAGCCACCGTCCCGGCGCCGCGGCGGTCGGGGATGAACCGTTCGACGAGGTCGACGGCGGCAGGCGGCGACGGGACCCGCTGCCAGTGGTCGCCCGGCCGCTCCCGCCAGCCAGGCCGGCGCAGGACCAGCAACGGGTGGCCGGTGGCCGCCGCGGCCGTCGCCGCCGAGGCACTCATCCGGGCGGCGAACGGGTGCGTCGCGTCGATCAGCGTGTCGATCCGTTCGGCGCGCAGCAGCGCGGCGAGCCCGTCCGGCCCGCCGAACCCGCCGACGCGCACCCGGCACGACGGCGGCACCCGCGGGTCGCGCACCCGCCCGGCCAGCGAGTAGAGCACGTCGCACCCGGCGTCCTCGGTCAGCGCGCAGGCGAGCCGCCGGGCCTCCCCGGTGCCGCCGAGGAGCAGTACCCGCGGCCCGCCGGGGGTCGGTGCGGTCACGGTCGCGTCGCGGGCGGCGGCGGTGGGACGGAGGACCAGCCCGTGGCCGGCGCGTCCTCGCCGTCGACCGGGGCAAAGCGGGTCTTCGAGTACAGGAAGCTGTCCTGGAAGCCGTCCGCGGCCAGCGCCCGGCCGACGATGATCACGGCGGTTCTGGTCAGGCCGGCGGCGCGGGAACGCCCGGCGATGTCGGCGAGGGTGCCGCGCAGGATCACCTCGTCGTCGCGGCTCGCCCACGCCACGACCGCCGCCGGGCAGTCCGGCCCGTAACCGGGCAGCAGCGCGTCGACCAGCTCCTCGACGCGGTGCACCGCCAGGTGCAGCACCAGTGTTGCCCTGGACGCCCCCAGGGTGGCCAGGTCCTCGCCGGGGGGCATCGGGCTGGACACCACGGACGTCCTGGTCAGCACGACGCTCTGGGCGACACCCGGGACCGTCAGCTCCTGGCGCAGCGAGGCCGCCGCGGCGGCGAACGCCGGCACCCCTGGGGTGACGTCGTAAGTCACCCCGGCGGCGTCGAGCCGGCGGGTCTGTTCGGCCAGCGCGCTGTAGAGGGACGGATCTCCCGAGTGCAGCCGGGCGACGTCGTGGCCGGCGGCGTCCGCGGCGCACAGCTGCGCGACGATCGCGTCGAGGGTCATCCGGGCGGTGTCGACGAGGCGGGCACCCGGCGGGCAGTGAGCCAGCAGCTCGGCGGGTACCAGGCTGCCGGCGTAGAGGCAGACGGGGCTGGCCGCGATCAGGTCCCGGCCGCGCACGGTGATCAGGTCGGCGGCGCCCGGCCCGGCCCCGATGAAGTGGACTGTCACGCCGTCCCCGGGCGCAACCCGCACGCTCGCTCGAGCGCCCCCGGCATGGCGCAGGCCCGCCCCTCGGCGGCGTGCGGGCGGTGGGAGTGGCGCGCGGAGTTCGGCACGACGGGAAACGCTAGCAGCCGCGCGGCCCGCCCGGCGTCCCGAAAATGATCATGCCTGGCCGGGGAGCCCCCGCGGGCCCGGTCAGCCCAGGAGATCGGGTACGCGCACGGTGACCGTCGCGGGCGTCGAACGCTGGGCCGGAATGTCGACGATCCGCTCCCCGGGCCGGTCCGGGGTGATCAGGGGGATGGGTTCGCGCACGGGCATCGGGTCGGTGCCGCGGACGACGGCGGTCGCGCCCAGCAGCTCCTCGAGCGCCGGCGCCGACGCCGGATCGGTCGCCGCCGGCCCGGTGAAGACCGCGCACAGGAACCAGCGGGGCCCGTCGACGCCGACGATGCGGGTCGGGACCTGGCCGTGATCGGTGTCGAGCAGCAGATGCAGCTCGGGTCCGCGGGTACCCGCCCGCACGGCCTGATCGGTGTCCGCCTCCGGGTCAGCCCCATCCTGTTCGAGGGTGTCCCGTTCGGCCGTGTCCCGTTCGGCCGCGTCCCGTGCGGTGGCGTCCCGTGCGGTGGCGTCCGTCTCGTGGACGTCCGGCTGGGTGGAGTCCTCGCCGGCCGGGTTTCGCTCGGCCGCCTCGAGGCCGGTGCCCGTCGGCCCGGTGGTGCCCGCGGCGTTCAGGTCGGCGCCGTCCTGCCCCGGGCGGGCGGGCAGCGGCCCCCCAGCGGGGGTCCAGCCGGTGCAATCGTCGGCCAGGTCTGGTCGGGTGGCGTCCACTCCGAGGAGGAGGTCCTTCGCCCCGGTGGCGCGGTCGGCGGCGTCGTCGGCGGGGTCGTCGACATCGTCGTCGGGGTCGTCGTCGGGGTCGTCGTCGGGGTCGCCCGAGGCGGCGGCCAGCAGGTCGGCGCGGATCGTCGCCCACAGCTCCTGGCGACGCGGGGCGGCGAGCACCGACAGTTCCAGGGCGGACACGCCGTCCGTGGCGATCAGGACGGGCACCGGGCCGCCGGCGGACAGCCGCAGCCAGGTGCCGGCGACGCGCGGGACCAGCAGGGCGCCGAAGTCGGCTCGTTCCCGGCCGTCGGCTGGCAGGTCGGCGAGGTCGAAGGGGCCGGTGGGTGGGGGCATCACCGCTTCGTCGGCTCGCCCGTCGGCCGGGTCGGGCCCGCCACCCGCGCCCGCCCGCGCGCCGTCGCGCCGTCCCCTGGTGCCGAGTCGTCCGCCGAACATCGCCGACCACCTCCCGTCCGCAGCTTGCAGTGACCGGACAGATGCAGCGTGTAGGCGCGCCGGGGGGTGCCCGCCTGGGCGGGGTGCGTAGACCGAAGTTGGCGGCAACGTGGCGGAGAAATCCCGTAACGGGATGGTGGAATCCTGGCGCGTCCGGGACCATCGAGAGTGTGTCTGTTCCAAACGAGAAGGCGTCGCTGCCAAAGTCCTGGATGGTCTCCGAATCGCTGAGCGGAGGGATGAAGCTCCCGTTCGTCGTCGGCCTCGACGACTCGGACACCCCGTACGACGTCGTCGACGCGCTGGCGCTGGCTCCCTTCACGACCGGCGAACAGCCGTGGGCGCGCAGCGCGCGGGTCGATCGGCTCCGTCCAGGCGCGACCCTGTTGCCCACCGGAGCGCGTCTGCTGCGTTCCGTCGTCGAAGAAGCCCGTGACTCGCGCCTGGCCGTCGGAGAGGGCTGGACAGTGCGGGCGGTGCGCTGGCGCGGGGGCGGCGGGGAGGTGACCGTCACGGCTGTCACCGAGCAGCTCGCCCGGGGTGTCCTCGACGACGTGCTGCGCGCTTCGACGGTCGACACCGGCCCCGAGAGCGCCGTCACCATGGGCTTCTGGTACCTGTCCAGCCAGCGCGGGCCGATCCGGACCAGTCGTCGCACGGCGACGACGAGCTGGTCGGCGATCCGCGGCAACTACGCCTCCACCGCGGTCGCGGACCTCGACAAGCTCATGGCGGTCCGCCGCGAGTCCATCATCGGCCGGCTGATCCTCCTGCACGGCCCGGCCGGGACGGGCAAGACCACGGTGTTGCGCGCGCTGGCCAACGAGTGGCGGTCGTGGTGTCAGGTCGACTGCGTGCTGGACCCGGAGTCGTTGTTCGCCGACCCGGCCTACCTGATGGAGGTCGCGATCGGCTTCGACGACGATGGCGATGCCGACCCCGACGCGGACATCGACCTCGCCGACAGTCCACTGGCCGACACAGCGCTCGCCGACACAGCGCTCGCCGACACAGCGCTCGCCGACATGGCGGCCGCGAACGGTGCGGGCCCGGACGGCGAGGCCGACGCCCCAGCGGACCGGATGGGGCAGTCATCCGGGCGTCGCTGGCGCCTGCTGGTGATCGAGGACTGCGACGAGCTGATCCGCGGCGACGGCCGGGGTTCGGCCGGCCAGCAGCTGTCCCGGCTGCTCAACCTGACCGACGGGCTGGTCGGGCAGGGACGCGAGGTGCTCGTCGCGCTGACCACCAACGAGGACCTGCTGCGCCTGCATCCGGCGGTGGTGCGCCCTGGGCGCTGCCTCGCGCAGATCGAGGTCGGTGCACTGCCGCACGGGGAGGCGGTGTCCTGGCTGGGGTCGGCCGACGGGGTCGGGTCGACGATGACCCTCGCCGAGCTGTTCGCCCTGCGTGACGGCCGCGGCCTGCCCCGGCCGGCCCACAGTGATCCGAGCCACGGCCTGTACCTCTAGTGCGCCTGTAGGTACGCGGTCGGACCACACCACCCCGAGGGCGATCCACCTGACTGCGCTCTGGCCCGGCGCGGGGCTGACCCGCGCCTGGTCAGGGCGCCAGCGTGGCGGGGGCCTCGGCGCGCACGAGGCGGCGCAGCGCGAGGCGCGCGAGGGGGGCGTAGGCGAGGACGATCGGCAGCGGCCCGCGCAGGCGCAGCCAGGTGGTGGTGCCGGCGTCGAGACAGGGCTCGACGCCGTGGTCGAGGGTCAGCCGCACTGGGCCGATCGACACCCGCCACGACCAGGTGTGGGACAGCTCGTCGACGGATGTGATCACGAACCGGGCGGCGGGAGGCAGGAAGGACCGGACCTCGCCGGTCATTCCGGGGTGAATGCGCTCGCCGTCCGCGCCGCCCTCGCCGCGCGCCCCGCCGTCGATGTCGGCGTCGGCGTCGGCGTCGGCGTCGATGCCGGCGTCGGCGTTGGCGTCGATCCGCACGCGGTGGACCTGCGGAGCCCAGTCCGGCCAGCGGGCTGGCTGGGCGTAGCGCTCCCAGCTTTCCGCGACACGTGCGGGCCCCGCGGCCTCGAGGAACAGTCCGGCCACGGGCAGCAGGTTAGCCTGCCTGCGGGTAGGGCACACCCCGACGGCGGCCGGCGGCCGGTATCGACGGATAGCGGTTGACCAGGTCGGATGTCGGGGATGACCGCGTCCGCCCGGATGGCGGCTATGGTAAGCCGCAGTGGGTGAGACGGTGCAATTCGGATCGGCGGCGGCGTGGATAGTTCCGCCCCCGGGATGTCCGGGGGTGATGGTCTGTCCGGGCGCGTGGCGGCCGGCGCGACGCCGGATGTACGGGATTGGCAGCGGTTGACCTGGGAATACGTCCTATTTGCTGCTTGGTCGTTGTTGTGGGGGTGACCGTGACCGTGGTGGACACCGCAATCACCGGGGGAAGGCCCACCGCGGAGGTGCGCCGTGCCTCGGCGATGCCGGTGCTGACCAGCCGGGTCGATGCGGCGGGGGAACAGGCGCGGCGAAACGCCGAGGGCCACTGGCACGCCGTGACAGATCTGCAGGAGCGGTTGGCCGTCGCGGCCGTAGGCGGTTCCGAGCAGGCCCGGGCCCGCCACGTCGACCGGGGCAAGCTGCTGCCCCGCGACCGGGTGGACGCGTTGCTCGACCGGGGCAGTCCGTTCCTGGAGCTCTCCCCGCTCGCCGCGAACGGGCTGTATGACGACCCCGTACCGGGCGCGGGCATCATCACCGGAATCGGCCGGGTATCCGGGCGAGAATGCGTCATCGTCGCCAACGACGCCACCGTGAAGGGTGGCACGTACTACCCGCTGACGGTGAAGAAGCATCTACGCGCGCAGGAAGTCGCGATGAACAACCGGCTTCCCTGTCTCTACCTGGTGGACTCCGGCGGCGCGTTCCTGCCCCTTCAGGACCAGGTTTTTCCGGACCGGGACCATTTCGGCCGCATTTTTTATCATCAGGCCCGGATGTCCGCGCTCGGTATCGCCCAGATCGCCGCCGTCCTCGGTTCGTGCACGGCCGGCGGCGCCTACGTTCCCGCGATGGCCGACGAGACGGTCATCGTCCGCGACCAAGGGACGATCTTCCTGGGCGGGCCGCCGCTGGTGAAGGCCGCGACCGGTGAGGTCGTGACGGCCGAGGAGCTCGGTGGCGGCCTGCTGCACGCGCGCACCTCCGGGGTGACCGACCACCTGGCCGACGACGACGGGCACGCGCTGCGCATCGTCCGCTCGATCGTGGCGAACCTGGCGCCGCGGGCGCCGCGGCCCTGGGAGGTCGAGCCCGTCGAGGAGCCCGCCGTCGACCCGGCCGGCCTGTACGCGGCGGTGCCGCCGGACGGGCGCACGCCCTATGACGTGCGCGAGGTCATCGCCCGCATCGTCGACGGCAGCCGGTTCGCCGAGTTCAAGCAGGAGTACGGCACGACGCTGGTGACCGGCACCGCCCGGCTGCACGGCCACCCCGTCGGCATCATCGCGAACAACGGCGTGCTGTTCGGGGAGTCGGCCCTCAAGGGCGCGCACTTCATCGAACTCTGCGACCAGCGCGGCATCCCGCTGGTGTTCCTGCAGAACATCACCGGGTTCATGGTCGGCCGCGAGTACGAGGCCGCCGGCATCGCCAAGCACGGCGCGAAGATGGTCAACGCGGTGGCGTGCGCGCGGGTTCCGAAGTTCACCGTTGTCATCGGCGGCTCGTACGGCGCGGGCAACTACTCCATGTGCGGACGGGCGTATTCGCCGCGGTTGTTGTGGATGTGGCCGACCGCGCGGATCTCGGTGATGGGCGGTGACCAGGCGGCGGCGGTGCTCGCGTCCGTCCGGCGCGACCAGCTCGCTGCGGCCGGCGTCGCGTGGAGTGACGCCGACGAGGCCGCCTTCCGCGCGCCGATCCTCGACCGTTACGCCGAGCAGGGCAGCGCCTACCACTCCACCTCGCGGCTGTGGGACGACGGGGTGATAGATCCGGCGGACACCCGTATGGTGCTCGGCCTGGGACTCTCGGTCGCAGCGAACGCGCCGCTCGACCCGATCGGCTACGGAGTGTTCCGCATGTGAGGCGGCTGGTGGGCGTCGGCGCGATCGCGCGGGACGTCCGCTGGGAGTCGAGGAACAGCGCGGATGGCGGAGAGTGTGAGGGAACAGGTTGTCAGCCACTGACCTGACCGCGGGTAACAACGGCGTGACGGGTGGGCAGGGTGCCGTTCGGGCGGCGCCCGACGGGCCCGGCCCGAACGGTGCGGCGCCCCACTCAGCCGATGCGCCCCCCATCCAGACCGGGCCGGGTGCCGGTGCGCCGGCCGACGCCGGGACGCCCGG
>NZ_JALKFU020001291.1 GCF_023242965.2 Frankia sp. AgKG'84/4 | reverse complement strand
ACCGGGCGGCGGCGGGACGGCGGCGGGACGGCGGCGGGACGGCGGCGGGACGGCGGCGATAGGCACCGCCGATGGGCGACGTACCCCACGTGCCCATCCGAGCGGGTGCCGGCTGGCGTCGTGAAAGACTGGGCTCGGACCGACGTGTGGACCGGCGTGAGGTTGTCGGTCGTGGCCTGTGGCGCCGGCCCGACGACACCCTCGCGGCCGGCGCCCCCCGCAGGCCTGCACACAGTCAACGAGAAGGGACCCCAGACGTGGCAGATTCAGCGGCTGGTCCCGTCGACCTGGTCATCCTCGGCGGCGGCAGCGGTGGATACGCCGCCGCGCTGCGCGCCGCGGAACTCGGCCTGAGCGTCGTTCTCATCGAGAAGGACAAGCTCGGCGGCACGTGCCTGCACCGCGGATGCATCCCGACCAAGGCGCTGCTGCACTCGGCGGAGATCGTCGACAACATCAACGACAGCGAGACCTTCGGGATCCGCTCGACCTTCGACGGCATCGACATGGCCAAGGTCAACGCCTACAAGGACTCGGTCGTCGCCGGCCTGTTCAAGGGGCTGACCGGGCTGGTGAACTCCCGCGGCATCGAGGTCGTCGAGGGCACGGGCCGGCTCGTGTCTCCGACCGCGGTCGCCGTCGGGGACCGGGTCGTCGAGGGCCGGCACGTGCTGCTCGCCACCGGCTCGTACGCGAGGACCCTCCCCGGCCTCGACATCGACCACGAGCGGGTCATCACCAGCGACGATGCCCTCGTGCTCGACCGGGTGCCGGCGTCGGTCGTCGTGCTCGGCGCCGGCGCGATCGGCTGCGAGTTCGCCTCGGTGTGGCGCTCGTACGGCGCCGAGGTCACCATCGTCGAGGCGCTGGCACATCTCGTGCCGCTGGAGGACGAGTCCAGCTCGAAGCTGCTGGAGCGGGCCTTCCGCAAGCGCGGGATAGCCCAGCATCTCGGCGCCCGCTTCGCCGGGGTGAAGACCACCGACCACGGGGTGACGGTGTCGCTGGAAAGCGGCACGACCATCGAGGCCGAGCTGCTGCTCGTCGCGGTGGGCCGCGGACCGGTCTCGGCGGGCCTGGGCTACGAGGAGGTCGGGATCGAGACCGACCGCGGCTACGTGCTGGTGGACGGCGACCTGCGCACGAACATCCCCACCGTCTCCGCCCTCGGCGACCTGCGCCCCGGCCTGCAGCTCGCCCACGTGGGCTTCGCCGAGGGCATCTACGTGGCCGAGCGGCTCGCCGGACTGCGCCCGGCGCCGTTGGACTACGACAACGTCCCGCGCGTCACCTACTCCCACCCCGAGGTCGCCTCGGTGGGACTGACCGCGGCCGCCGCCCGGGAACGCCACGGCGAGATCCGCACCCTCACGTACAACCTCGCCGGCAACGGCAAGGCCCAGATCCTGCGGACGGCGGGCGCGGTGACGCTGGTGGCCCTGCCCGACGGGCCCGTCATCGGCGTCCACATGGTGGGCGACCGGGTGGGCGAGCTCATCGCCGAGGCACAGCTCATCACGAACTGGGAGGCCCTTCCGGTCGACGTCGCCCAGCTCATCCACCCCCATCCCACCCTGTCCGAGGCTCTCGGCGAAGCGCATCTCGCGCTGGCCGGCAAGCCCCTGCACATCCACGGCTAGGCGCCCACCTGGACGCCTAGCGACGGAACCCCCCGGGGTCGGCTACCCGACCCATCCACGTACTCAAGGCCAAGCCACAGCATCAGCGCCTCCGGCCGGCCGCTTGCGCGGTGCAGATGCCGGACGCGACGAAGGAGTCGTTCCAGCATGTCTGTATCTGTCACGATGCCCCGGCTCGGGGAGAGTGTCTCCGAGGGAACCGTCACCCGTTGGCTGAAGCAGGAGGGCGAGCGCGTCGAGGCCGACGAGCCGCTCCTCGAGGTCAGCACGGACAAGGTCGACACCGAGATCCCCGCCCCCGCGTCCGGTGTCATCAGCTCCATCAAGGTCTCCGAGGACGAGACCGTCGAAGTCGGCGTCGAGCTCGCCGTGATCGACGACGGGTCCGGTGCCGCGGCGCCAGCCGAGGCTCCCGCGGCCGAGGCCCCCGCCCCGGAACCCGAGCCCGAGCCCGAGCCGGCGAAGCCCGTCGCAGCCTCCCCGCCGCCCGCGCCCACCCCGGCACCGCCGGCACCCGTGCCGGCC
>NZ_JALKFU020001290.1 GCF_023242965.2 Frankia sp. AgKG'84/4 | reverse complement strand
ACACCCTCTACGTCCTGCAGAACTTCATGAACGAGGTGGCGAACGACGAGATCAGCGACCGGCACGGGATCATCGGCACCGGCAGGTACGCGACCAGGCCGGCGTGGTGCAGGCCGTACACGGTGGCGAGCTGCTGGATTGGGAAGCCGTAGATGTACAGCCCGTAGGACAGGTCGTGGCGGGCGCCGAGCCACCGCAGCGGCAGCCGGACCCCCAGGTACACGCACAGGTAGGCCAGCGGCAGCGCCGAGATCAGTGGCTGGTCCTGGAGGTAGAACGAGCCGACGAACACGGCCCCGGCGATCGCGGCGATCCGCCCCGACAGCGGGATGCGCTTCGCGTACAGGCACATCAGGGCGCCGGCCAGGAAGTTCAGCGTGAAGCGGGCCATGTCCGCGGAGAACCGGGCCGGCAGGGTGCCGGGCGGGCCGAACGCCTCGATGATCGACAGGCCGAGCGCGATGGCCCCGATGGCGAGCACCGGGCGGCGGCGCAGCAGCCCGACGACGGCGAGCAGCGTGATGCCGATGTAGCACTGCACCTCCCACCACAGCGACCACAGGGAGCCGTCCCAGGAGACCGGCATGCCGGTGCCCGGCGGCGGGAAGTAGCTGCCCTGGGGGGTCCCGGCGATGTCGTAGAAGCGCATCCGGACCAGCGCGTTGTCGGTGACGTAGTGCAAGGCGCCGTGCGGCCCGGTCAGCGGGTAGTCGCGCAGCGAGCCGCGCACGTGCCACCAGCCCATCGGTGCGATGACGAAGGCGACGACGAGCAGGCAGACCCAGAAGCCGGGCAGGATGCGCAGCGCCCGGTGCCGCAGGAAGCGCCCGATCGTCAGTCGGCTGGCGCTGCGTGTGACGAGCAGCCCGCTGATGGCGAAGAAGCCATCGAGCGCGACCGCGTCGTACTCGTGGCGGCCGAGCGCCGGGGTGTGGTGGCCGCTGAGGGCGAGTCCGTGCAGGAGCAGCACGATCCACGCGAACAGCAGGCGTATCGCGCCGAGGCTGTTGGGGCCCGTGAAGATCACCTCAAGGGTCGGGTGAGGTGGCCCGGCCGCGGAGGGGACGGGCTGGCGGCCGCGGCGGGGCTGCGGGATCAGTCGCGACAGTCCGCTCTCGGCCGCCGCGGCACTCGCCGCGCGCCGATCGGCGCCTCCCGCCGGCGACCCGTCGACGGCGGGGATCTTCCTGGGCGTTGGGCTGCCCGATTCCATGAACGCTCCTTCAGGGCCAGCTAGGGCAGGCACGTCGACCCGAGGCGGGTCGACGTGCCTGAGCCACACAGGGGTTACTCTGTGTGTTCACTGGGCTCGTGTGTGCGGTCGGGTGCTACGTACCTTGCCGCCGGTGACCATCGCGCGGGTGACCGTTCCGTGCATGGCGACGCCGGGTGGCGACAGGGAGTCGGACATGGAAAACGATCTTCGATATCGCAACGGCGGTAATCCCGACCTGCTCGAGCTGGTCGACATCCGGCCAGGCCGGGCGCTGGACTGCGGCTGCGGCGCGGGCGACAACGCGCGGCTACTGCGGCAGCGGGGCTGGCGCGTCACGGGGGTCACGATCGATCCCTCGGAGCGGGCGGCCGCCGGCCGGGAGTGCGAGCAGGTGGAACTCGCCGACCTGGCGGGCGGCCTGCCGTTCGCCCCGGACGGCCGCTACCGGCTGGTGCTGCTCTCGCACATCCTGGAGCACCTGGCCGATCCGGTACCGCTGCTGGCCGAGGCCCGCCGGGTCCTCGCCCCGGGCGGGCGGATCCTGGTGGCGCTGCCCAACGTGCTGCACTACCGCCAGCGCGCCCAGTTCGCCCTCGGCCGGTTCGAATACACCGACACCGGCCTGATGGACGCCACCCACCTGCGCTTCTACACCGTCGACTCGGCGCGGCGCCTGCTGATCGACGGCGGCCTGCGCGTCGTCGCCGAGACCACCACCGGTGGCCTGCCGTGGTGGCGCGGCCGCGAGTTCCTGCCGTCCGCGTGGGTGCGCGCCGCCGACCGCCGGGCGCTCGACCGGCTGCCGAACCTGTGCGCGTGGCAGTCGCTCTTCCTGGCCGCACCGGCCAGTCCAGCCGTGCCGGCCCAGCACGCCGGGCCCGGATCCACCCCGACGAAGTGGACGTAGGCCGTGCCCGGCTGGGACGACGAAAGGAAACCCACGAGAAAAGCC
>NZ_JALKFU020001289.1 GCF_023242965.2 Frankia sp. AgKG'84/4 | reverse complement strand
GGGCCGGGGCGCACCCGCCATCCGCCGGTGCGGGCCAGCGCGCGGGGAACTCGTGGCGGGCGGGCACCCGTCGGGGGTTCGTGTGGGTCACCTCGGTGGCCGCGGGGGCGGCGGCGGTCGGTGCCGCCGTCGGCGCCGGGGCGGACCGGCTGCTCTCCCGCGGTGCCGGCGGGGCGGAGACGACGGCCGCCGGCCACATGATCGTGCCCAACACGGCGACCTGGTGGACGGTCGCCACCAGCCAGGACCTGCCCGAGGGTAGCGTGCGCGCGTTCGACCTCGGCGCGGTCACCGGGTTCGTGGAGCGCCGCGGCGGTGCGGTGCGCGCGGTCTCCGGCGTCTGCACCCACCAGGGCTGCCAGCTCGCGCTGGACGCGGCCGTGCGCCGGCTCAACTGCCCCTGCCACCGGACCGTCTTCGAGCTCACCGGCGAGGTCGCGCATTCTCAGCTCAAAACTCCCCCACGTACGCTACCGGAATTCGAGGTGCGGGAGGTGTCGGGTGTCGTACAGGTATTCGCGCCACCGAGATCCGAACGGGCCTGACGCCGTGAAGGTGTAACCCGGCTGCCTATCCAGGGGTGAGGAGTCCGCACGGACGCGGACCGCGATTCCCAAGACCCAACCGGGTCGGAACGGTATTGCTGTGACAACCGAATCGACAGTCCGAAAGCGCGCGACACCGTTTTCGGCGGTGGTCTTCCTGACGTTGGCCCTGGCCATTCTCGCCGCCTGTGGATCCACCGGAACGAAGAACACCGCGGCGGCCGCGGCGGGCACGGCGACACCGGGCTTCGTTCCCAGCGGCGCCGCGACACCGCCCCCGAACCCGATGCCCGGAATGACGATGCCCGGAATGACGATGCCGGCGGCGGCGGGCGCGGCGAACGCGCCTGCGGCCACCGGCAAGGCGGTGGCCATCAAGAACTTCGCGTTCGACGCGGCGAACCTGACCGTGCGGGTCGGGACGACCGTCACCTGGACGAACCAGGACGGCGATGCCCACACCGTCGTGAGCTCCGGCAGCGGCCCGCTGCACTCGCCGACCCTGGACACCGGCGACACCTACCAGTACACGTTCACCAAGGCCGGCACCTACTCCTACCTGTGCTCCATCCACCCGTTCATGCTCGGCTCGGTGCGGGTGACGGCGTGAGCGGCCCCGACAGCACCAGCTCCGGCGCGTCCGGGGCGGGGATGAGCCGGCGCCAGCTCGCCCGGCACGCCTCCTGGTTCGGCGCGGCCGTCGGGCTGACCGTGGTCGGCGGCGAGCTGACCAGGCACGCCGTGTCCGACCCGGGCGGCGCCACGACGGCCGCCGCGGCCCAGGGTGTGCACTTCGTCCAGGTCAGCGACAGCCACCTCGGGTTCACCGGGCCGGCGAACCCGGACGTCACCGGCTCCTTCCAGCGAGCGATCAACCAGGTGAATGCGCTGCCCTACCAGCCGGACTTCGTCATCCACACCGGCGACCTCACGCACCTGTCCACGCCGGCGCAGTTCGACCAGGTGAAGCAGATGATGTCCGGGCTGCGCACCGGCGAGGTCTTCACGGTGCCGGGCGAGCATGATTCCGTCGGCGACCACGGCAAGGGCTATCTGAAGACCTTCGGATCCGGAACCCACGGCGACGGCTGGTACAGCTTCGACGTCCGCGGGGTGCATTTCATCGGGCTGGTGAACACGTTCAGCCTGGAGGCCCTCGGGCATCTCGGGCCGGCGCAGACTGATTTTGTCCGAAAGGACGTGGCCGGCCTCGACAGCGATGTTCCGATCGTCGTCTTCAGCCACATCCCGCTGTTCGCCATGTATCCGAAATGGGGTTGGGGGACGGACGACGCGGCCACCGTCCTCGGCCACCTGCGCCGGTTCTCGTCCGTGACCTGCCTCAACGGCCACGTCCACCAGCTTTTCACGAAACGGGAGGGGAACGTGACGTTCCAGTCCGCGACCACCACCGCCTATCCGCTGCCCCACCCCGGCGTCGGCCCGGCGCCGACCCCGCAGACGCTGCCCGCCGGCAAGCTCGCCGCCGCCCTGGGCATCCGCGAGGTCCAGTACCGCCCCGGCACCAACGCGCCGGCGATCGTGGACAGCAGGCTCGCGTGAGCGGCCCACACAACTCCATGCGGGCGGGCGGCTCACGGGCGGGCGCGGCGCTGCGGGCCTGGCGGGCGGACCCGCCGGCATTGGC
>NZ_JALKFU020001288.1 GCF_023242965.2 Frankia sp. AgKG'84/4 | reverse complement strand
GGCGAGGCCGATCCCGGCGTCCTCGCGCCGCGAGTGGCGCACGCGCGGGGTGTCCCGCCCGCGCAGCCAGGACAGGATGGCACCGAGGACGCAGGTCGCGGCGCCGAAGGCGAAGGCGAGGTGCAGGCCGTCGCCGAACGGGCCGGCGATGAGGTGCGGGAAGAACGTCTGGCCGGTGAGGAAATCGGCCTTCGCCGGGTCGAGGGCGTGCAGCGTGTCCGGCCCGAGCAGCGTCTGGCTCGGGTTGTAGCCGAGGAACGCGGCGAACAGGCTGCCGATCGGCGGCAGGTTGGCCAGTTCGTGCGCCTTCGCCACCGGCACGCCCTGGCCGGTGAGACCGGCGAACATGGCGTCCGGCAGACTCGCGGCGAGCCCGAGGACGATGATCGTGAAGAAGACGCCGATGGACAGCACGCCGGCGGAGTTCTGGAAGGTGTTGAGCATGCCCGCGCCGGCGCCGCGCTCGGCGGGCGGCAGGGTGTTCATCACAGCGCTGGTGTTCGGCGCGGCGAACAGACCCATCGACAGGCCCATCAGCCCGAGGACGAGCGCGAACGACCAGTAGCTGAAGTCGATCGGCAGGACGTCGAACAGCCCGAACGAGGCGGCGGAGGCGAGCAGGCCGACGGTGGCGAACGGGCGTGCGCCGTAGCGGTCGGACAGCCGCCCGGCGAGCGGCCCGGCGATCAGGAACCCGACGGTCAGCGGGATCATGTAGATGCCGGCCCACAACGGGGTCCGCTCGAAGCTGTAGCCGTGCAGCGGCAGCCAGATCCCCTGCAACCAGATGATCAGCATGAACTGCAGGCCGCCGCGGGACAGCGCGCCGAGCAGCGCGGCCAGGCTACCCATCAGGAAGCCGCGGTGGCGGAACAGCTGCAGCCGGAACATCGGATCGCTGACGCGCACCTCGATCACGACGAAGGCGATCAGGACGGCGAGCCCGCCGACCATGCAGATCAGCACGAAGGGCCGGGTCCAGCCCATGGTGTGGCCGCCGGCGGGCTGCAGGCCGTAGATGATTCCGGTGAGGATCGCGACGAGCCCGACCGCGAAGGTGATGTTGCCGGCCCAGTCGATCCGCGCCGGGGTGCGCACCCCGTTGTCGCGCAGCTTCAGGTACGCCCAGACGGTGCCGAAGATCCCGAACGGCACCGAGACCAGGAACACCAGGTGCCACTCGATCGGCGCGAGGACGCCGCCGATCAGCAGGCCGAGGAACGATCCGCCGATCACCGCGACGCCGTTGACGCCGAGGGCGAAGCCGCGCTCGTGCTCGGGGAACGCGTCGGTGATGATCGCGCTGGAGTTCGCGAACAGGAACGAGCCGCCGACCCCCTGCCCGACCCGCATCAGGATCAGCCACCAGGCCGCCGCCGTCCCGTGCATCCAGGTGACGGCGAGCAGGATCGAGAACAGCGTGAAGATCGCGAAGCCGAGGTTGTACATCTTCACCCGGCCGAACATGTCCCCGACCCGCCCGAGGCTCACCACGAGCACGGACGTGACGATCAGGAAGCTCATCATCACCCAGAGGAAATACGAGGTGTTCCCGGGCGAGAGTGGATCGATCTTGATACCTCGGAAGATGTCCGGCAGGGCGATGAGCAGGATCGACGAGTTGATCGTGACCATCAACGTGCCGATGGTCGTGTTCGACAGCGCGACCCACTTGTGGGAGTCGCGCCCGCGGCCAGCGGTGTCGGGTGTCGTCACGACACAGGAGGTTAGCCTTTCCATCTAACGTCAGCGGTAGGCATGATGGGAGTCACATCTAGCTGTCACGCAGGCGAAACAGTCGGACCCTCGCCCAGCGCGCTCAGACGTGCGGGAGCACCTCGGCGGCGAGCAGATCGAGGTGGTCGAGATCCTCGAGATCAAGAACCTGCAGGTAGACCCGGGACGCGCCAGCGCCCTGCGGCCCGAACTCGGCCAGCTTCGCGAGGATCTCCGCCGGTGTGCCGACGAACCCGTTCGCCCGCAGCTCATCGACGTCGTGCCCGATCCGCTCGGCGCGCCGCGCCAGCTCCGCGTCCGTCCGCGCGCACACCACGACATTGGAGGTGGAGTACACCAGGTCAGCCGGGGCGCGCCCGGCAGCGGCGGCTGCCTCCCGCACCCGCGCGAAGCGCTCACCGATGACGTCGGCGGGAGCGAACGCGGCGTTGAACTCGGCCGCGTAGGCGGCGGCGAGCGCCGGGGTGCGCCGC
>NZ_JALKFU020001287.1 GCF_023242965.2 Frankia sp. AgKG'84/4 | reverse complement strand
GGCCCGCGGTGACGGCGGCGGCGACGACCCGGCCGGCCAGCTCCGCCGCGCGGCGCACCGCGGAACCGGTCGCGTCCATCCCCCACAGCTCCCGCAGGATCGCGTCCATCGCGGCGAGCCGGGTGTCGAGCAGCCGAGCCGGCGTGGAGTACGCCCAGACGTCCGGAACGGAACGGGCGATCCGGCGCGGCGCGAAATTGTAGAAAGCCGAGGTGATCGTGGCCGCGGACGCTGAGCCCAGCGGCGCCGACCGCATTCCGATGTAACCCATCCAGTAGCCGTGGCAGCCCGCTTCCGCCGCGAAGCGGCTCACCCCTGGATGGAAGGCGATGACCGCGTGGATCGGTTCCGCCACCTCCCAGATTCGGCGGGCATCATTCGCGAACGTCGCGCCGAGAGCGCTCCCGTCCGCCTGTCTACCGTCGCCCATGTAGTTCCTCCCGACCGTGAGTCAATTCCAGCCTCCCCGCCACGAGGGCGGTATGCCAGGAACTGACGTCACGTTCGGCGGGCGCCCGGGAGCGTCGAGGCCGCCATCGGACCGCTTCCAGCGGGAACGCGTCCGAAACGCGACGGAAACAACGCTCGGTCGGTGCCCACTGTGGTGCCGTCGCACCACCCACTACCGGCCCGCCGCGGCGAGCGGCGCGTGCCCCCGGGGTGTCGTCCCGCGCGCCCGCGCGCCCGCGCGCCCGCGCGCCGCCGAGATGATCAGTGCTCGTACGTGACCCGCAGCACCGCTCGGGCCAGAGTGTGGAAGGCCAGGTTGAAGCCGACGACCGCCGGCGACACCTCGTCGTTGATCTCCAGCTTCGGCACGTCGACCGCGTGCACGGTGAACACGTACCGATGCGGCACATCGCCCTGGGGCGGGGCCGCGCCGCCGTACTCCTTGCCGCCCCAGTCACTGCGCACGTGGTAGGCCCCCGCCGGCAGGCCGGCGAACGCACCGCTGCCAGCCCCGGTCGGCAGCTCGGAGGCGGAACCGGGAAGGTCGACGAGCACCCAGTGCCAAAAGCCACTGCCCGTCGGCGCGTCCGGGTCGTAGCAGGTGACGACGAAGCTCTCGGTCCCGGCCGGCTGACCCGACCAGGCGAGGTGCGGGGAGATGTTCTCGCCGCCGGCGCTGTCATGGACCTGTCCGATCGGCACGATGCCGCCGTCGACGAGGTCCTTGCTCGTCACACTGAACGCAGGACGGACAGGCAGGACATCATAGGGATCAGGGGGAGTGCCGCGATCAAGCAGGGACATGTGGTCAGTCCTTCCGTTTACGCCGCTCTATGACATTCGCGAGACGGAGCCGTCACCTGCCGGCTCTACGCTTCCCCGCGATGAACCTCACTCCGGACGCGAGGACAAGAAGACGTCGTGAAGCTGGTCACCGCAATCCTGCGCCCTCACCGGGTCGATGACGTGCGCGCCGCGCTCGGCACCTTCGGCATTCATGGTATGACGCTCAGCCAGGTCACCGGCTTCGGCACCGAGCTCTGGCGTACCGAGACATACCGCGGACGGCGGTTTCATGACGAGTCGATCAGTGCTATCCGTATCGAGTGCGTCGTCGGCGACGCCGACGTCGAGGATGTCGTGAACGTGATCCGGAGCTCGGTCGCGTCATCGTCCAGCGGCGCGGGAAAGATCTGGGTCCTTCCCGTCGAGACGCTCACCCGGGTACGGACGGGCGAGCGTGGGTGGGACGCGCTGTGAGCCAGCAGGCCGGCGACGCGCGCCTAATATCGCGCGGCGTCCCACTGGTCTAGCCACCTAAATAGGGGTGAGGTAAGAATCACAATCTACCGATCCGGCCACGCTACCAGGGATTCTGCGTTCTAGCCCAGCATCGGTCGGCGACAGGGGCGCGCTGACCCGATACGTTGGACAGGTCCCGGCGGGTGTCCCGTCGACTCCCCCCGTATCGGCGCGGAGCCCGCCGGGACCCATTCTGAGCTGTGACGTCCCAGCCGCCAATCCCGATCGCACGGCCCTGATCGCACGGCCCTGGCCGGGCGCCGACGTACCGCGCCCTCCTGACGTTTCCCGGGCGCGGCTGTCCCGCTCATACGGCGCGGTGCTGCGGTCCGGTCCGGGCGCGGTGCTTCCGCTCGTGTCGCCGCGCCCGGTTCCGGCGTCTCAGGTCCCGCGTTCTCAGGATAATGCCCCGTGGAGTGGTGTAGATCGGTTCGCGTTCCGCTCTGCGTCTTTCGCTATTATGCGGCCTGAATA
>NZ_JALKFU020001286.1 GCF_023242965.2 Frankia sp. AgKG'84/4 | reverse complement strand
GGCCGGTCCCGACCCGGCGGGTCTGCTCGCCCTCGACCCGACGCTGGCGACGGACCTGCTGGCCGCCGGCCGCGCGTCCTGGCAGGTTCTCGCCGGGGCACTGCTCGCCGCGACCCGCGCCGGCCGACAGCAGCCGGCGGCGGCCTGGACCAGCGACCTGCTCTACGACGACGCGCCCTACGGCGTCGGCTACCTGGTCGCCGTCTGGACCGACCGGGACGCACGAGGTGATCGGACGGCACCGTGACCGGACGGCACCGTGATCGGACGGCACCGTGACCGGGCAGGGACCGTGACCGGGCGGGGACCGTGACCGGGCGGGAACCGTGACCGGGCGGGAACCGTGACCGGGCGGGGACCGGTCGTGGCGGTGGTCGGGCCGACGGCCGCGGGCAAGAGCGACCTCTCCATCGCGCTGGCCCTCGCCCTCGGCGGCGAGGTCGTCAACGCCGACTCGATGCAGCTATACCGCGGCATGGACATCGGTACCGCCAAGGTCCCGGTCGAGGAACGCCGCGGGGTGCCGCACCACCTCCTCGACGTGTGGGAGGTGACGCGGGCGGCGGATGTCGCGACCTACCAGACCGACGCCCGCCGGGTGATCGACCACCTGCTGGCCGCCGGCCGGGTGCCGGTGCTGGTCGGCGGCTCCGGGCTGTACCTGCGCGCGGCGCTGGACGATCTGAGCTTCCCGGGCACCGACCCGGCCGTGCGGGCCCGCTGGGAGACCGAGCTCGCCCGCGTCGGCGCGCCCGCGCTGCACGATGAGCTGGCCCGCCGGGAGCCGCGCGCCGCCGCGGTGATCCTGCCCTCAAACGGGCGGCGGATCGTGCGGGCGCTGGAGGTCGTCGAGCTGACCGGCACCTTCGAGGCGACCCTGCCGGATCACCGGGCGGTCTACGACGTCGTCCAGATCGGGGTGGACCGCGCCGATCTCGACGACCGCATCGCGCAACGGGTGGACAGAATGTGGGACGCGGGGTTTCCGGACGAAGTGCGGGAGTTGGAACAGCGCGGACTCCGGGAAGGGCGTACGGCGTCCCGTGCGCTTGGATATGCTCAACTGCTTACTTGGCTCGATGGCGCAATGGACTCCACCGCGGAGGCCAAGCTCGCCACAACTACCGCGACCCGCCGCTTTGCCCGCCGGCAAAGGTCCTGGTTCCGGCGGGACAAACGGATATTCTGGTTGAGCCAACCCGACGTCTCCGAGGCGCTGCGGCTGGTGGATCTGCTCTGACGGGTCACCGGTCGTACCGATCGCCGGAGTTCCAGACGACGCGGCGCGGCGTCGCCGGTGACCGGCGCGCGGCCGCCGGCCTCGCTCGGCGTCTGGAGATATCGATGTGACCGCGCCTTCCGCCGCTGGTGGCCCCCCACCCGATCTGACTCTCGTTCCCGCGCTCTACGCCGCTTTCGACGACGGCTCCCTGCGGCTGCATTTCCAACCCGAGGTGGATCTGCGCAACGGATCCGTTCCCGGCATGGAGGCGCATCCGCGCTGGCAGCATCCGGAGCGGGGGATGCTCGGCCCCGCGGAGTTCATGCCCATCGCCGCCGCGGCCGGCCTGGTTCACCAGGTTGACCAGTGGGTCCTGCGGATGGCGGTCACCGAGGCGCGCACCTGGCACCGGATGGCGGTGGGCACCGCGATTCGCCCGCCCCGGCTGTGGGTGAACATCGATGTCCGTCAGCTCGCCAGCCCCGCCTTCCTCGCCGAGGTCGACCGGCTGGTGACCGGCCGGCTGCTGCCGGCCGGCGCGCTCGGACTGGAGTTCAGCGAGCGGGCCCTGGGGCTCTCGGCGCCCATCGTTCCCCGCCTGCTCGAGGGGCTGCGCGCCCGCGGTGTGGCGGTCGCGGTGGAGTCGTTCGGCACCTGGTTCGGCTCGCTCACCATGCTCGACCTGCTGCCGCTGGACCTGGTGAAGCTCGACGGGCCGTACCTGCGGGCGACCATGCGTGACCTGGAGGGCGAGGCGGTGGTCGCGGCGATCGTCCGGATCGCGCACCAACGGCGCCTGACCGTCGTCGCCGACGGCGTGGACACGGCCCAGCTCGCGGCGCGCGTCCTCGCGCTGGACTGCGACCGGGCCATCGGCCCGGTGTTCTGCCCGCCCGTCCCGGTGGAGGATGCCCGGCTGATCGCGCTCGGCCGTGGCCGTCCCGACCGCTGGTACCGGCCGCCGGACCGGGCCGATGACCGCCTGCGGCCCTGGGTGCGGGCCGCGGC
>NZ_JALKFU020001285.1 GCF_023242965.2 Frankia sp. AgKG'84/4 | reverse complement strand
GACCCGGCGCCCCCGGCGCGCGGGCACTGGTCAACGAACTCGCCGCGCTCGGCACCCCCGCCACCGTCGAGGCATGCGACCTCGCCGACCCCGCCAACCTCACCGCGCTGCTGCGCCGCCACGCCCAGAACGGCGAACCGGTCACCGCGGCCATCCACGCCGCCGGCGTCGCCGGGCCGAGCACGGCACTGGCCCGGCTGACCCTCACCGCCGTCGCCGGCGTCCTCGCCGGCAAGGCTGCCGGCGCCCGCGCCCTCGACCGCGTCCTGGACAGCCCCGACGGGGCCACCCTCACCGACGTCGTCCTGCTCTCCTCGATCGCCGGAGTCTGGGGCAGCGGCGACCAGGCCGCCTACAGCGCCGCCAACGCCTACCTCGACGCCCTCGCCGACCCCGGCCGCCGCCGCGGTGACCCGCACCGCCCGGCGGGGCCCGCGCGGGTCACCGCGGTCGCCTACGGCCCCTGGTCCGACGGGGGGATGGGCGACGAACCGGCACTGCGTGCGCATCTGACCCGCCGCGGACTGCGCCCCCTGGACCCGGCGCTGGCCGCGGCAGCCCTGACCGACGCGCTCATCGCCGGGCAGAGGAACCTGACGGTCGTCGACGTCGACTGGACCCGCCTGCTACCGGCGATGACGGCCGCCCGACCGGGCCGGTTCTTCGAGGCCCTGCCCGTGGGGGCACCCACCGTGGCCCAGGCGGGCCTGGGCACCGCCATCGAGGGCCCGACGGCCCCGGGTGCGCCGGCGTCGGCGCCCGCCGCGGTACCGCCACGGGGACAGGAACTGGTCGATCTCGTCCACGCGCAGGCCGCGGCGATCCTCGGCCACGACAGCCCCGCCGACCTGGACCCGGGCCGGCGCTTCCTCGAACTGGGCTTCGACTCCCTGGCCTCGGTGGAACTGCGCCAGCGCCTGGCGGCGGCCACCGGGCTGAGCCTGAGCCCCCAGGTCGTGTTCGAGCATCCGACCGTCGCCGAACTCGCCGACCACCTCGACACCCTCGCCGCCGCGCGGGCCGCCACCCCCACCGGACCGCTGGTGGCCACGCCGAGCACCACCACGGTCGTGGTCGCCGGCACGGGCACGGCCGCGGCGCAGGAACTCGGCATCGGGGCGCGGGGGCTGTACCGGCAGGCCTGCCTCCAGGGAAAGTTCACCGACGGCGTCGGCGTGCTGCGCGCCGTAGCCAGGCTGCGACCGGTGTTCACCACCCTCGCCGAGTTCGGCGCGCCGCCGCGCCCGGTGCGCCTGGCCACCGGGCCGGCGCGGCTGCCGCTGGTGTGCCTGCCGTCGATGGTCGCGCCGTCCGGGCCGCACAACTTCGCCCGCCTCGCCCTGCACCTGCACGGCCACCGCGACGTCCACGCGCTCGCGCACCCCGGCTTCGGCGACGGTGAACTGCTGCCGGCCAGCGCCGACCTGGTCGTCGCCATGCACGCCGACACCATCGCCCGCGTCTTCGCCATCACCCCGGTGGTACTCGCCGGCTACTCCTCCGGCGGCTGGCTGGCCCACGCGATCGCCGCCGAACTCGAGGACCGCGGCATCGCACCGGCCGCCGTGGCGCTGCTCGACACCTGGCTGCCCACCGACCGCATCCCCGAGCAGGACATCCACGAGGAGCTGCGCGGCATCGCCGTCAACGACCAGGCGTTCGCCCTGATGACCGAGGCGCAGGTCACCGCCCAGGGCGCTTACCTGGACCTGTTCGAAACGTGGCGGCCCCGGCCGGTGGCCGCGCCCGTCACCCTGCTGCGGGCCACCGAACGGATGCCGCGCCGCGGCCCCGACCGGCCCGGCCCAGCCACCACCGCCGCCGCCGCCGCCGCCGCCGCCACCTCCACCTCCGTCATGGACGCCGGCACGGACGCCGGCACGGACGCCGGCACGGACGCCGGCACGGACGCCGACGTGGTCGCGGACGCGGACTGGGAGATGCCGCACGACACGCTGCACGTGGCCGGCGACCACCAGTCGATGATGCACGAGCACGCCGCCGCCACCGCCCGCGACCTGCACCGCTGGCTGCAGGGCCACGAACGGGCCGTGCCCACCCGATCCTGACGGTAAGTGTGGCCTGACGGTAAGTGTGGCCTGACGGTAAGTGTGGTGAGTGTGTGGTGCGGGGACGGCGCTGTCCCCCCACCACACCACCCCGCGTCGGTGCGGCGGGTCAGGACCCCCGTCGCGGACCCCGCGGCAGGGCCGCCACCGGCAGGCCGGTGG
>NZ_JALKFU020001284.1 GCF_023242965.2 Frankia sp. AgKG'84/4 | reverse complement strand
GGGGCGCCCTGGGCGAACCGCGCCCTGGGGCTGTGCGCGCTGGCCGCGCTGGTGGCGGCGCTGGCGGTGCCGCGTACCTGGGTGCGCGCGACCCTGTCCGACCGTGGCGCGGAGCTGCTCGTCGTCACCCGGTCCGGCTGGGAGCTGGCGCCCACCGGCGCGCTGGTCGTCGCGGTCGGACTGCTCGCCCTCGTCTGCTGCGCGCTGGCCCGCCGCGGTGGGCATCCGGCGCTGGGCGCGGCCCTGGTCGCCGCGGGCGTCGCCGTCGCCGCGCTCGCGTTGAGCCGCCTGTCCGCCGCCGATCCACTCGAGCACACGATCGGCCGGCTGCGCATCGGAACCTTCCAGACCGACGAACCGGTCACGGCCACGGCGGTTGGTCTGTGGCTGTGGGTCACCGTGGCGGCCGGTGTCGTCATGGCCGTCGCGGCCCTGAGCTGGCTGGTGCTGACCCGCCGCGCGGCCGACGTGACACGGGACGGAGCCGGGCATGGCCTATGACTACGCGTCGTTCTCGACGCTCGCCGGCCCCCTGCGGGAACCTCCCGCGGCGGGGGAGTACCACGTCGCCTACCGGAAGATCATGGTGGGCCGGCACCTGTACCAGGTGCTGCCGCAGCTGCTCGCCACCGTGGGGCTCTCGTCGCTGTTCTTCGTCTGGCTGATCCAGCCGCAGCACTACCCGCACTCGCGTTACCTGCCGACCGCGGTCCAGGTCGGCAACGCCGTGATGTTCTGGCTGATCGTCGTGACCGAGGGCATCCGCCTGCTGAACTCGATAACGCTGTGCTGGTCGGCGTTCATCATGCGCAATCCCATCCCGGTCACCCCGCCGCGCGGCCTGCGGCTCGCGTTCACCACGACGATCGTGCCGTCGAAGGAACCCATCGACGTCGTCCGCGACACCCTGATCGCGGCCCGCAACATCCGGCACGACTCGAAAATCGACGTCTGGCTGCTCGACGAGGGCAATGACCCGGCGGTGCGGGCGATGTGCGTCGAGATCGGCGTCAACCACTTCTCCCGCAAGGGCGTCGAACGCTGGAACACCGATCGTGGCCGGTTTCGTGCGAAGACGAAGCACGGTAACCACAACTCGTGGCTCGATGCCCACGGTGACGCCTACGACGTGGTCATCTCCGTGGATCCCGATCACATTCCGCTGCCGAACTTCGCGCAGCGAATGCTCGGTTATTTCCGCGATCCGAACGTCGCGTTCGTCGTCGGACCGCAGGTCTACGGAAATTTCCGCCACTACCTCACCCGCGGCGCCGAGGCGCAGAACTACATGTTCCACTCGGTGGTGCAGCGCGCGGCGAACCGGTTCGCCTGCGGCATGTTCGTCGGCACGAACCACGCCTATCGGGTGGAGACCTGGCGGCAGATCGGCGGATTCCAGGACTCCATCACGGAGGATCTCGCGACGTCGTTCGCCGTCCACGGTGCCCGCAATCCGAACACGAACCACCGGTGGACGTCGGTCTACACCCCGGACGTCATCGCCGTCGGCGAGGGCCCGGCGACCTGGACGGACTTCTTCAGCCAGCAGCTGCGCTGGGCCCGCGGGGCCAACGAGGTCCTCGTCACCGAAGCGGCCCGGCGGATGCGCCGGCTGACCTGGGGTCCGCGGCTGCACTACGCGACGCTGATGCTGCACTATCCGACGGTCGCGCTGACCTGGATCCTCGGGATGATCCTCACCACCACGTACATGGCCCTGGGGTCCACCGGAATCGTCGTGCACGTCTCGGCGTGGCTCGCGCTGTACTTCGATGTGTTCGCCGCCCGGCTGCTGTTGTATTTCTGGCTGCGCCGGTTCAACACCAGCCCGCACGAGGAGGCGGGCAGCGCCGGCATGTCCGGCATCTTCGTGTCGGTCCTGTGCACGCCCTTCTACTCGACGGCACTGGTCGGGGCGGTGTTCCGGCGCAAGCTCGGGTTCGTCGTCACCCCGAAGGGCGACCAGGCCAGCCCGGACCGGCTGATGACCTTCCGCAAGCACCTGTTCTGGGCGGTGTGGTCGGCTGGATCGATCGCCGCCGCCGCCGCGCTGGGCCACCTCTATCCGGCGAACATGGTCTGGGTCTCGCTGTCGCTGGTGATCTGCCTGCTGCCGATCGGGCTGTGGGCCCTGGAACCGATCCTCGCGCCGCGCCGCGCCGGCCTGGTCGGGGAGCACCGGCTGAGACTCTTCTACGAGGACAGGCCCGCCTCGACGGACGGCTGGACGT
>NZ_JALKFU020001283.1 GCF_023242965.2 Frankia sp. AgKG'84/4 | reverse complement strand
CCGATACTTCACACCACGGGTGTTAGATCCCTGACCCACCCGCACCCCCCCGCGCCGCCCGCCCGAACCAGCCGGCGGGCGCCGAGGCGGGCCAGGTGGCGGGCGAGGTGCGCGCCGACGGCACCGGTACCTCCGGTGATCAGCACGGTGCCCGTCGGTCGCCACGGCGCCGCGGTGGGCTCTGCCGGGTCGGGGGGGTCCACGGGCAGCAGCCGGGGCACCCGCAGGCCCCGCGGGCGGGCGGCGAACTGGTCCTCCCCGCCGACCCCGGTCAGCGCGACGCCGAGCCACAGCAGCGACTGGTCGTCGGGCACCGAACCACCCGCCCGCTGGGCCCCGCCGGTCCGCTCGGCGGGCAGGTCGATGAGCCCGCCCCAGGCGTGGGGGGACTCCAGGGCGAGGGTCCGGCCGAGTCCCCAGGTCATCGCCTGGTCGGGCCGGGTGACCCGGTCGCCGTCCTCGGCCGCGACGGCGCCGCGGGTGAGCAGCCACAGTGGTGTGTCCAGGCGCAGGTCGGCCTGGGCCTGCGCGAGGGTGACGGTGAGCGCGAGTCCGGTGGTGAGCACTGGATGGTCCGGATGGGGGGTGTCGTCGAGGGCGAGCAGGGAGACCAGCCCGCCGACCGGCGCGTTCCCGCCGAGCAGCCCGTCGGCGAGTCGTCCCGCGACGGCGTCGCGGTCGGCCCGGTCGAGCACGATCGGCGTCGCGGTGCCACCGAGGCGTTCGATGATCCAGCTGAGGCGGCTGACCAGCGCCGGTGCGGCCCCGGTCGGTGGGACGAGGACCGCCCAGCGCCCACCGAGGGTCGCGCTCGCGCCGGCCTGCGCGGTGATCGCGGCGGTGGCGTCGCCGTCGGCGAGTGGGCGCCAGGCCACGCGATGGCGCCAGCCGTCCCCGTTCCCGGCACGTGCCCTCGCGGGTGCCACCGCCGTCCCGTCGGACTCCGGCGCTCCGACCGGCGCGGGCGCGCTGCCCCGTGCCGGGACCGAGGTCACGCTGGCCGGCGGAGCGGCTGTGGCTGTGGGTGTGGGTGTGGGTGTGGCGGGCGGGTCGAGCCAGTGGCGGCGGCGTTGGAACGGATAGGTCGGCAGGTCGACCAGACGCGCGCGTCGTCCGAGCACCGCGCGCCAGTCCACGGGCACGCCGTGGACGTCGAGGCCGGCGAGCGCGGTGAGCAGGGTGTCGGCCTCGGGGCGCCCGGCCCTCGCCGACGCGAACGCCACGACCTGTCCACCGCGCCCCGCCGGCTCCCCCGCTCCTGCCCCGGGCGTCGGGGCGGGCGTGGGCAGGCACTCGGGCAGCAGGGCGGTGAGGATCGCGTCCGGGCCGAGTTCGACGAACACCTCGGTGCCCTCGGCGTGCAGGCGGCGGGCGGCGTCGAGGAACAGCACGGCGCCGCGGGCCTGGCGCATCCAATGGTCCGGGTCGCGTAGCGCCGCCGGGTCCGGGGCCGCGCCGGTGAGGGTGGACACGACCGGGATGGCCGGACGCTGGTAGGTGATCCCGGCGGCGATGCGGCGGAACTCGGTGAGCATGCCGTCCAGGTGCGGGGAGTGGAAGGCGTGGCTGACCGGCAGGCGCCGGGTCCGGTGGCCGCGGGCCGCCCAGTCGGCGGCGACCTGTTCGGCGGCCTCGGCGTCCCCGGCGATGACGACGGCGGCGGGCCCGTTGACCGCGGCGATGACCACCCGTCCGCGGGTCGGGGCCAGGGATGCCTCGACCTGCGCCGCGCCGGCCCGGATCGCGATCATCGCGCCGCCGGGCGGGCAGGCCTGCATGAGCCGGCCGCGGGCAGCGACGAGGGTCACCGCGTCGGCCAGCGACCAGATTCCGGCGACGTGGGCGGCGGTCAGCTCGCCGATGGAGTGCCCGGCGAGCAGCGCCGGGGTGACACCCCAGGAGGTGATCAGCCGGTACAGGGCGGTGCCGTAGGCGAACAGCGCCGGCTGGGTGTAGCGGGTCTGGTCGAGCAGGGCGGCGTCGGGGGTGGCGGGTGCGGCGAACATGACCTCGCGCAGCGGCCGGTCGAGGTGGGCGTCGAACCGCTCGGAGATCTCGTCGATGTCGGCGGCGAAACCCGGGTAGGCGCGGTAGAGGTCGCGGCCCATGCCCGGGCGCTGGCTGCCCTGCCCGGTGAACAGCAGGGCGATCCGGGTCCGCGTGCCGGGCGCGGTGTGGCCCTGGCTGATGCCGGGTGCGGGGCGCCCGGCGGCCAGCGCCGCGAGTGCCGCGCCGAGAC
>NZ_JALKFU020001282.1 GCF_023242965.2 Frankia sp. AgKG'84/4 | reverse complement strand
TCGTGACCGTGTCCCGGCGACGCCTGCTGCTCGGCTCCGCGGCCGGCGCGGTGGCGGCGGCCACGGCGACGGCGGGGGCGACCGTCGCCTGCTCGACCGGCGACCGGCCGATCTCGATCGCCGCTGGCGAACCGGACGGGTTCTACATCGAGTTCGCGAACCTGCTGGGGCCGCTGCTGCACGCCCGGGTGGTGCCGACGCTGGGCAGCGTCCAGAACATCCGGGCGGTCGACGCCGGCTCGGCCGACCTGGCCCTGGCCCTGGCCGACGCGCTCGACGCGGCCCGTACCGGCGCGCCCGACTTCGGCCGCGCGGTGCGGCTGTCCGCCCTCGGCCGCGTCTACGAGAACTACATGCAGCTCGTCGTGCGCGCCGACAGCGCGGTGTGGTCGCTGCCGGACCTCGCGGGCAGGGTGGTGTCGCTCGGCGCGAGCGGCTCCGGTGCCGCGCTGTTCGGCGAGCGGCTGTTCGTCACCGCCGGGATCTTCCTCGGTCAGACGCGGCACCTGGCCCTCAAGGAGGCCGTCGCCGCGCTGCGGGACAACCAGATCGACGCGATGCTCTGGTCCGGCGGCGTACCCACCCCGGTCCTGGCCGAGGCGGACCGGCAGTGGGGGATCCGCCTCATCGACCTCGGCGGCTACGTCCCGGACCTGCGGGCCCGGTACGGGCGCTACTACAACCAGATCGCGCTGCCGGTCGGCACCTACCGCGCCACGGGCGCCGTGCGGACCGTCGGCGTCCCGAACCTGCTGGTCACCGGTTCGCACACGCCCGACTCCGCGGTCCGCAAGACCGTGCGCGTACTGGTCGAGCACGCCGGCCAACTGGTGCCCTCACAGGCCCGGGGCACCCAGTACCTCGACGTCGGCAACCTCATCAACACCGAGCCACTGCCGCTGCACCCCGCCGCCGCCGCCACCTACCGAGCGCTGCGCGGCTGACGCGTCCCGTCGCGGTGATCAGCCGGCGGGTTTCCGGCGAAATCGGCATTGCTCGTATGATGTGAACGCTGCGGGAGGTTGTTCGGCGCGAGACGCCGCCAAGCGGCGCCCAGTGGCTCGGAATGGGAGTCGCTCATGCCTCTGACCTGCGGCCCGCGAGCAATCCGTGCTGGTCGGACAATGCCGAGGTCGGCGGCCGGGGAGGTCGCCGATGGCGGCACGATTCTGATACTGACCCTTGGCTATCTGATGGTCGCGGTCATGCTCGTGATTGTCGTGACCGACGCGTCGGTGGTGTATCTCGCCCGGCGTTCGGTGGCGTCGGCGGCGGACGGCGCGGCGCTGGCCGCCGCGCAGCGCATCGACGAGAACGCCATCTACTCCACCGGCGGCGCACTGCACGAACTTCCGCTCTCCGACATCACCGACACGGTCAACCAGTACCAGCGGCAGGCCGATCCCAGCGGGCACACGACGCTGAGCTCCAGTCTCGTCGACGCGGGGACCGTGCGGGTGGAGGGGACGCGGGCGGTCGACCTGCCGGTCGTCGGCTACCTCGGCATCGGCCCGGTCACCGTGCGGGCTGGGGCGCAGGCACAGTCGGTGGTCCGCCAGCCCGCTGCACCATGACGCCGCGCGGGCCGGCGAGGCCGTGTCCGCCCCTCGGCAGCGCCACCGTGGGGCGGACGTCGACCTCCGGCTCGTGGTGCAGCCAGGGGGTGGTGGTGTCGACCAGGTCGTCCAGGCCCAGGCCGGTGCGCCGCTCCGCCAGGACCGACACGTCACGCACGAGCCGGGCCAGCCACTCCGCCGGACGGTCGGCGGACAGGGCCACCGCCCGCCCGGCATGGCTGGCCGCCTCGTGCCGGTCGGGAAACTCCCGGGCCAGCGCCGCCCGAGCCCGCGCCATGTGCACCGACACGACCATCCCCGTCTGGCCGGAACCGGCGAGCAGCGTCTCGGCGCGTTCCAGGTGCGGCGTGGCCTCGTCCGCGGCTCCCACCGTCGTCAGCGCCTCGGCGCAGGCGAGGGCCAGATCCACGGGGGAGTAGGTCTCCAGGGCGAAGCCGGGTGTCCCGAAGTGCGCGTCGTCGAGGCGCTCCATCGTCTGCCAGGCGCGGGCCACCGCGCTGCGCACGCCCGCGGCGTCCCCGGTCGCCGCGCACGCGCTGGTGACGACCTTGCCGGCGATGAGCGCCCGGGTCGGGCTGAGCCCGGCGATCCGCGCGGCCACCCCGGCGATCTGCAGCGCCACCGCCGGGCTGTGCGGGCGCACCATCCGCGCCCGCAGCGCGAGTG
>NZ_JALKFU020000076.1 GCF_023242965.2 Frankia sp. AgKG'84/4 | reverse complement strand
GCCGGGCGCGGCGCAGTGGCGTTGTACGGGCACAGCATGGGCGCGCTCGTCGCCTTCGAGCTCGCCCGGGCGCTCTGCGCCGCCGGCACCCCGCCGGTGCACCTGTTCGTCTCCGGCCGCCGCGCCCCGCACCAGCCCAACCGCCGCCCGCGCATCGACCGCTACCCCGACGCGGAGTTCGCCGACGCGCTGGAGTCGATGGGCGTGACCGATGGCGCGATGCCCCGCACCCCGTCGTTCCTGCGCTACGCGCTGCGGGTCGCCCGCGCCGACCTGGAACTGTCCGAGGAGTACGACTACCCGCCGGCCCCGCCGCTGCGCTGCGGGATCACCGCCTTCTACGGAACGCAGGACCCGGTGGTCGACGACGATCAGGTGCGGGCGTGGGCGGCGGAGACCGACGGCCCGTTCAGGTGGCACACCTTCCCCGGCGGCCACTTCTTCCACCAGCACCACCGCGGCGCCATCGCGGCGATCATGGCCGAGACGCTGGCGGCCTCAGCCGTCCCGGCCGCGGCGACCGCCGCCGTCACCCTGCCGACGCGGGCGTCGTCATGAGCGCCGGTGGCACGTTGCTGCCCGACGTGCTGCGGGAACGCGCGCTGCGCCAGCCGACCGACCGGGCGTTCGTCTTCCTCGACGAGCGCGGCGCCGAGACCGACACCCGCACCTACGCCGAGCTGGACGCCGAAGCCCGTGCCGTGGCCGGCGCACTGCGCGGGATCGCCGGCCCGGGACAGCGGGCGCTGCTGATGTTCGAGACCGGCCCGGCGTTCCTCGCCGCCTTCTTCGGCTGCCTGTACGCCGGGGTCGTCGCGGTGCCCGTCGCCCCGCCGCGGGCCGGTCACCTGCAGGCGGCGACGGTTGCCGTCGTGCGGGACTGCGAGCCCGTCGCCTTGGTGGCCGTCGCGTCGATGCTCGACGCGGTCGGTCCCGCCCTCGCCGCGCTGCGTCCCGGCCTGCGTTCCCTCGCGGTCGACCTCGTCACCGCCGACCTCGTCACCGCCGACCTTGTCACCGCCGACCTTGTCACCGCCGACCTCGTCACCGCCGACCTTGTCACCGCCGACGCCGGCTCCGCCGCGCTGCCGGCGTTCGTCCCGGTGCCGGTCTCCGCCGACGCACTGGCGTTCCTGCAATACACCTCCGGTTCCACCGCCGACCCCAAGGGGGTCATGGTCACCCATGGGAACCTCGCGGCGAACCAGGAGATGATCACGCGCACGTTCCGGCACGACCCGAGTGCGCCCTGGGTCGGCTGGACGCCGCTGTTCCACGACCAGGGGCTGATCGGGAACGTCCTGCACCCCCTCTACGTCGGGTCGCTCGGCGTCCTGATGTCCCCGGCGACGTTCATCCGCCGGCCGCTGCTCTGGCTGACCGCCATCTCCCGCTACCGGGCGTACAGCAGCGGCGGCCCGAACTTCGCCTTCGACGTCTGCGTCCGCCACGCCTCCCGCCTGCCCGGACCCGACCAGGCCGGGCCGGACGGGTCGGTCCTCGACCTGAGCTGCTGGCAGGTCGCGTTCAACGGCGCCGAACCGCTGCGCGCGCAGACGATGCGCCGCTTCGCCGAGACGTTCGCGCCGTACGGCCTGCGCCCCGGGGCGCTCTACCCCTGCTACGGCCTGGCGGAGGCGACGCTGCTGGTCACCGGCAGCGAACCGGGACGCGGCCCGCGCACCATCGCCGCCGATCCGCGCGCCCTCGGCGAGCGGCGTTACGTCCCGACCGGGGGCCCGGACGCCCGCGTCCTGCCCGGCTCCGGCCAGGTGCCACCCGAGGGCGGTGTCCGCATCGTCGACCCGGACACCGCCGCACCGTCCGAACCGGGCCACATCGGCGAGATCTGGCTCGCCGGCCCGCACATCACCGCCGGCTACTGGCGCCGCCCCGACGCCACCGCCGCCACCTTCGTCGCGACCATCACCGGCGAAGGAGACACCCGCTACCTGCGCACCGGGGACCTCGGCCTGATCGTCGACGGCGAGCTGTACGTCGCCGGCCGCCGCCGGGACATGATCGTGATCCGCGGCCGCAACCACTACCCGCAGGACATCGAGCTCACCGCGACGTCGGCCCACCCGGCGACCCGCCCGGGCTCCGTCGCCGCCTTCGCCGTGCCCGGCCCGGACGGCGCGGAGTGTGTCGTCGTCGTCCAGGAGATCCGCCCCGCCGCCGACCTCGACCCGGACGAGGTGGCCGCCGCGATCCGGGCCGCCGTGCTGCGCGAACACGACGTGTCCCTCGCCGAACTGGTCCTCACCATGCCGGGCGAGCTGGCCAAGACCAGCAGCGGCAAGATCATGCGGGCCGCGGCGCGCCGGCGTTACCTGGGCGCCGGATTTCCCGCGCCGACCGTGGCCGCCGTCCCGGCCGGCGCCGAGGGATGATGGACCGATGAGCGTGGGAGAAGACAGCGGGGCCGGTCCGGCTCTGGCCGGGCAGTCTCGACCGGTGCTGCACGGGTCGTTCAGGGTGGAACGGGTGCTCGCCGTGGCGCCGGCGAGGGCGTTCGCCGGGTTCGCCGAGGAGGCACTGTGGTCGCGGTGGACCCGCCTGCCCGGTCCCTCGAACACCGCCTGGTCGGAACTCGACCTGCGCCCCGGCGGAAGCGCCCTGGCGCGCAACACCTTCACGGCGGGCGGGCGCGCCGAGCGGTTGGAGAACCGGGTCCGTTTCCTCGACGTGGTGCCCGACAGGCGCGTCGTGTACGCCTATGAGGCGGTCGTCAACGACGTCTGCCAGTGGGCGTCGCTGGTCACGGTCGAGCTGCTCGCCGCCGGCGCCGAGGGCACGGCGCTGACCTGGACCGAGCAGTTCGCGTTCCTCGTGGTGCGCGGGGATGGCGCCGACGATGTCGCGCACCTGCGCGGCGGCACGCTGCTGCGGCTCAACGGGCTGGAGGCGGCGCTGACCGCCCCGGATGGACGGCTCGCGGAGAGGTAGGCCCACGACCGCCGGTGACCCAGGCGGCCCGTTCCCCTAGCGCTGGGCTGGATATTCCCTGTTTTCTTTATGATTAGTTGTTGGTAAGTAATCTCACAGTCCGACCGGCGGCCTTTTCTCGACCTGACGCGCACGTAAGGGTGAGAGAGGGAGACCGGCTGGGGCAATGCCAGCGCGGGCCGGGACGCCACCCGCCGGGAAGGCGCAATCTTTCCGGCGGTCCTCATCTTTCCGGCGGCCCTCGTCCAGGTGGCCGGTGGTGGGCGTGGCCTGCTCGATCTCCCGACGGATTTCCGTAGGCCTGAGATCAGAAGGTATTGATGCGTCAAGGACCTCTCGCTGGTAGATACGCGGCGACCGCATCCATGGTGATGCTTGCGCTTATTCCCTATCTGGCGCTGTCGGCGGCGCTCGATCCGCTCGCGCCGATCATCTCCAAGCAGCTGCATATGAGCGCGCAGACAATGAGCATCAGCTCCGGCCTCGGCAACGCGGCCTACGCGCTCGGAACGGTGGTCGCCGTCCAGCTCGGCCAGCACCTGCCGCAGCGACGGATGCTGCTCGGCTACGCCGTGCTGCTCGTTATCGGCTCGCTGCTGACGGCAGGGGCGCAGAACGCGGCCATGTACATCGTCGGCCACTCGTTGCAGGGCCTGGCGACGAGCATGCTGCTGATCGCCGCGGTCCCGCCACTGGCGATCGGCTACCCCCGCGACAGGCTGCGCACCACGGTAATGATCATGAACATGTGCATCTTCGGCGCGGTGGCGCTCGGCCCGTTCATCGGCGGTGTGCAGGCCGACGCGAACGCCTGGCGGCCGTTGTTCTGGATCGTCGCCGGCGTCTCCGTGGTGGCGCTGGTGCTGGTGCTGCTGACGTTCGAGGACGCGCCGCCGGCGAACCCCGACTCGCCGCGGGACCTGCCGGCGATCGGGCTGGCCGCGGCCGGCAGCGTCGCGGCCTTCCTCGGCGCCGCCGAGCTGACCAGCCACGACTTCCTCGACCCCGAGGTGATCGTGCCGCTGGTCGGCGGCCTGGCGCTGATCGTCGCCCTCATCGTCTACCAGTACCGGGCCGTGCGGCCGCTACTGATGGTCAAGTCGATGCTGACCAGCTCGATTCCCGTCGCGGGCGTGGCGATCGCGCTGTTCGCCGCGGCGGCCGCGGTGTCCGCCACGGTGCTGACCGCCCAGGTGCTGTCGCAGTCGTACGGGCCGGTGCGGGTCGGGCTGCTCTACCTGCCCGAGCTGGCCGGCGCGGTGATCTCCTCGGTCGCGCTCGGCGTGGTCATCTCCCGGCGCGCGATGCACTACCTGCCGCTGGCGGGCATGGTCCTGCTCGCGGTCGGAACCCTGGTGTTCTGGTTCGCGATGCCATCGAGCCAGCCGCTGGCGCTCGGCGCGTCGGCGCTCACCGGGCTCGGCCTCGGCGCCACGGTCGCCCCGGCCCTGTTCGTGGCCGGCTTCTCCCTGCCGGCGGCCAGCCTGCAGCGCGTGTTCGCCATCATCGAGCTGCTGCGCGCGGTCGCCGCCTTCATGATCGCGCCGATCTTCGTGCACTTCGCGGCGACGGTGGGCGACAACCTCAACGACGGGACGAACATCGCCCTGTTCGTCGGCATCGGCCTGGCCCTCGTCGGCGCCGGCACCGGCATCACCATCTACCTGCTCAGCGGCGCCCGCCCGCAGACCCCCGACCTCGACACGTTCCTCGCCGGCGTGGAACCGGCCTGGTACTCGCCGCCGCTGCTGGCCAAGGTCCGCGGAATCGACCTGAGCGACCTGG
The DNA here is from genome assembly GCF_023242965.2 of Frankia sp. AgKG'84/4. Lineage (GTDB taxonomy): Bacteria > Actinomycetota > Actinomycetes > Frankiales > Frankiaceae > Frankia. The sequence continues at coordinate 9,982 of NZ_JALKFU020000076.1, read as the reverse complement.
ACCTGGACCTTCGCGTACCGGAAAGCGTCGACTGACATGACATCGACCCAACCCGAGGCCACCTGGCCCGGATCTCCGACGGCCGCCCCCGGCCCGGTCCTGTTCGCCTTCGACGGCTCGGACGTCGCCGAATACGCGATCCGGTATGCCGCCACGCAGCTCGCACCCGGGCGCGAGGCGCTCGTCCTGTGCGTCTGGCAGCCGGCCGACGTCGGCTTCACCCTGACCGTCCCGCAGCACTTCGACGCGAACAATGCCGCGGAGGTGGAAAAGGCCGCCGCGGAAACCGCGGAGCGCGGTGCGGCGTTGGCGGTCGCCGCGGGTTTCCGCGCGCAGAGTGCCACCGCGGAGACGGCGCCGACCTGGAAGGGCATCGTCACCACCGCGGCCGATCGCGGGGCGAGCCTCATCGTCCTTGGCGCCCACCGGCACACCGGCCTGGTCGGCCACCTGCTCGGCAGCGTCGCTGCCTCCGTCGTCGCCCACGCCCCGGGCTCCGTCCTGGTCGTCCACCAGCGCGGCTGACGGGCGGCGCCGGACCCGCGGTCCCCGCCGCCGAGCTTGCTGGTTGGCGCCGTCGAGGCAGGCGCAGCCGCACCTGATCCTGGCAGTACGACACGCCGATGTGTCGGTGGTCATGAGCCACGTCCCCTGGCCCTATCGGGGGCAGGTCTGGCTCCGACAGGGCCTCCGGGGCCAGACCTGCGCGCGAAGCGACGTGATGAAGGGCGTTTCTTGGGGTCGTGAGTGGTGGCTATGTCTCCTTTCGGCGTGTCGGCGATTCGGTGTCATGGTTCGGACTGTTGGGCGGCGCCCGCTGCCCGGCTCTCCGTTGGAGTCGTCGGGTAGTCGGCGGTCCGGATCGGTGAGGGTGTGAACGGCAGGCGGTCCGCGGTGGTCCCTGCGGCGCTGGTCTCGGCGCGGGTGGCCGCCCCGGCCGCGGCTCAGGCGTGGATGGACCGGCGGTCGTCGCTGGAGGTGTCGATAGCGATCTTGCGGGGCTTGGCCTTCTCCGCGACCGGGATCCGTAGCGTCAGCACGCCGGCGTGGTAGCTGGCGGTGATCTTCTCTGTGTCCAGGTTGTCGCCCAGGATCAACTGGCGGCTGAACACACCGCGTGGCCGCTCGGCGACCAGGACCTCGCCGTTCCCCTTCAGTGCCGGACGTTGCGCCCGCACGGTCAACACGTTGCGTTCGACGTCCAGATCCACCGTGGCGGGGTCCACCCCGGGCAGATCGAACTCCGCCACGAACTCCTCGCCCTCGCGCCAGGCGTCGATCGGCATCCCGCTGGGCCGGGCCACGGTGCCCGGAGTGCCGAGCACCTGCTGGCTGAGCCGATCCAGCTCCCTGAACGGGTCGGTGCGCACCAACATCGGAACTCCACCTCCACGATCACGATCTTGTCTGTAAGAGCGTCGGGTCATCACTTATCTGTGGTGTCTGACCCAGATTTTTTATAGCACCGGCAGAACATCTGAGGCAAGACCCCGGTCGACTGTCCGAGCGGAATCCCAGGAGGCGCCCCGTGAGTCCGTCCGGTGTCGACCCGACCCGAGGTGTACAGCAGGCTGCCTGCCCCGCGGGCCAGCGCCGCGCCGGCGGGGGCTAGCTTGAAAGGAGCGGTGAAGATCCGCTTGACGTGGTGGTGGGCTACGCGAAGAGGCCGGCCGCGGGCACGGTTCGTGGAGTCCCTGGGTGGGCAGGACGGCCGGCGAGAGACCTGATCGACGGGTGAGGGGTGGCCGCGGTGCGCGACAGGGGCTGGTCGGCCAGTGTGGAGCTCCCGTTCGACGCGCGTTCTGTGGGCGCTTCTCGGGAGGTGCTGCGGGGGTTGTTGCTGGCCTGGGGCCATGAGCATCAGATTGACGATGCCGCGGTGGTGGTGTCGGAGCTGGTGACCAACGCCGTGCAGCACGCCGGTGAACAGGGGCAACTGCGGCTGGAGCTTCGGGTCACCGATGAGGTGCTGCGCCTGGAACTAGCCGACGGGTCGTCGGTGCGGCCGATGGCTCGGGAGATCGTCGACTCCGATGAGCGGGGCCGTGGGATGCACATCGTTGATGTGCTCACGGCCCGGTGGGGAGTCGAGACGCACGGCGACGGCAAGCGCGTCTGGGTCGAACTCGACTAAGAGGGCGGGGCGGCCACGTGGACGGGGCCGTTCGCTGGCTGTGTTCGCCACGGGTCAACGGCGGCTGGCCTGCGACGTCGCGTCCACCACCGCTACCCGAAGGGCGGGGCCACATCCCGGCTGGTCCGCTTGCTGGTGGTCCGCTTGCTGGTGGACTACGCGTCGGGGGTTTCGGCGGGCGACGGCTGGCTGTCGCGTATTTGCTGGTTGAGTTGCCGGGCTTCGGCGAGTTGATCTTCGAGGATGACGATGCGGCAGGCAGCGTCGATGGGGGTGCCTTGGTCGACGAGTTCCCGGACGCGGGCGGCGAGGCGCAGCTGGTAGCGGGAGTAGCGGCGGTGGCCGCCTTCGGAGCGAAGCGGTGTGATCAGGCGGGCTTCCCCGAGGGTCCGCAGGAAGGCCGGCGTGGTGCCGAGCATCTCGGCCGCGCGGCCCATGGTGTAGGCGGGGTAGTCGTCGTCGTCGAAACTGTCGACTGGTCTGCTAGCGCTTTCAGGGGTCATCGCGCCTCTCAGGACACGTCGAGGGGCCCGGTGCCATCTGGCACCGGGCCCCGAGGGTTCACCACCATCTACCGGCCAAGACGCACCGGGTACTGGAACCCGCCCGCCCACCCGAGAGGGCGGGGGTGCGGGGATCGCATCTGCGTGACCGGGGACCACCTTCCAATCCGGGGCCTGCGCGGCGTCCGAGCGGGAGTGCCCATCGCTCGGGCGATCCTGATGGTGCCTGCTCCCCTCTCCTCGTCGTTCACCTCTAGGTTCTGCCGAACTTGTTGCGGTGATACTCGGCGGCCTGCCCTGGCCGCCGTCCTGCTCGCGGCAGTTCCTGTCTGCCGCGACCATGGACTCTCTTGGCTACGAGAGGAACTGTACCCAGAGTGGAGCCGGATGTCTAGTGCAGCGGGGACAGATTTTCGGGCTCCCAGCAGACAGCTACCCTCCGGTGGCTCTGGTAGTGAGCCTTGGGTCGGCGCTGATCCTGTGGTGATCCGGTCCGCTGTGACGCGCGCGGGCGGCACGGATCGGGTCGCGAGCCGCGGATGGCAGTGATCGAGTGGGGCCTGCGGACCCTGTGCGACCCGGACGCTGCGAATCGAGTGGGTCGGTCAGTGACCGCGCGGCGCGAACTTGGTCAGGGACCTGCCGGTCAGGCAGATCAGCGCGCCGGTGATGGCGAAGCTGTGGGCAGCCGTCGGCCACCGCGCTCCACAGCAGCGAACCGGCGACGAAGATCCCGCCGCAGGCAGCCAGGATGCGCCCGAAGGGGGCGTCGGGCTGGAAGGGGCGGCCGCGCAGGCGACCCTGCTCAGTGGGCGGCGGCGGGATCGCTCACCAGGACTGGACGGTCGGCCAAGGTGACGAGGACGTCGCTGCCCGGGTGCAGGCCGGTGGCCTGGGCGGTCGCGATGTCGGCGACGATCGTGGCGCTGGCGGGCTCGCCGTCGAGTCCGACCGCGGTGCCGCGTGCGGTCAGTCCGAGCAGGTCCACGCGCAGGCGGGTCACGGCGCCGCGGAACGTGCGCTGCCGGACCTGGCCGAGGGCGCCCGTCGTCGTGATGGGCACCGGCCGGGTGGCTGCCGTCGGGTCCTGCGGCGTCGGGTCGACGGCTCCCGCTGCCGTGCCTGTCGCGCGGGCGGTGACAACGACGGCCTCCGGGCGGACCAGCACCTCGACGTCCACCGCGGCGGTGCCGCTCGCGGGTGCGTCGCCGAGCTGGACCGCGGGCAGGCGCTGGCCGAGGACCTCGACGAGGTCGCCGGCGACGGTGCGCCCGGGCAGCCGGTTGACGGTGCCGACGAACTGGGCGACGAACGGCGTCGCCGGCCAGGCATAGACGACCTCGGGCGCGGCGAGCTGTTCGAGTCGGCCCGCGCGCATCACCCCGACCCGGTCGGCGAGTGACAGGGCCTCCTCCTGGTCGTGCGTGACAAACAGGGTGGTGATGCCCAGACGGGTCTGCAACGACCGGATCTCGTCCCGCAGCGACGCGCGGACCTGCGCGTCCAGCGCGGACAGCGGCTCGTCGAGCAGCAGCACCCGCGGTTCGATCGCGAGCGCGCGGGCGAGCGCGACGCGTTGCTGCTGGCCGCCGGAGAGCTCATGCGGGTAGCGGCGACCGGCGTGGCCGAGGCCGACGAGCTCGAGCAGCTCCGTCGCCCGCTGGCGGCGGGCCCGGGGGTTCACCCGGCGTAGCCGCAGGCCGAACGCGACGTTGTCGAGCGCGCTGAGGTTCGGGAACAGGCTGTACGCCTGGAAGACCATGCCCATGTCGCGACGGTTCGCCGGCACGGCGCTGATGTCGTCGCCGCCGACGAGGATCTGACCGGAGTCCGGGCGCTCGAAGCCGGCGAGCGCGCGCAGCGCGGTGGTCTTGCCGCACCCGCTCGGGCCGAGCAGGGCGACGAGCTCACCCGGGTTGATCGTGACGGACAGGCCGTCGAGCGCGGTGACGTCGCCGTAGCTGCGGCGCAGGTCCCGCAGTTCGATGCCGACGGCCTCGGCGCGCGGGTCGAGCCCGGTGCGCGCTGCGCCGTCGGCGCGCGCTCTGGACCAGCGACCCGGCCGGGCCCCGCCCGTCCCGCTGCTCTCGCCCGTCGCGCTGCCCTTGCCGGTCGGGCCGACCGTGACCGGGCGTAGCTCGCCTGGCCCCGTCGCGTCCGCCCGCACGTCCTGCGCTGGCCGTGCCACGGTCTCACTCATCCCTTGTCCCCCCGGTCAGTACGCCCACGAACGCGCGCCCGCCGCGGCGGCCGCCGAGGGTCACGAGCACCATCAACAACAGCCAGGTCAGCACCAGGGCGACCAGCGACACGGCGACGGACACATCCGCCTCGCTCGCACCGATGTGCACGACCCAGGACGGGAAGGTGTCCCAGAGCAGCAGGCTCGCCATCGCGAACTCGCCGAGGACCAGCGCGAGCGTCAGCACCGCGGCGGACAGCACGGCCGTGCGCAGGTTCGGCAGCACCACCCGGAACAGCGCGGTGACCGGCCCCGCGCCGAGGCCGCGCGACGCCTCGACCAGCGTCCGCAGGTCGACCGCGCCGATACCGGCGTCCAGGGCGCGGTAGGCGAACGGCAACGCGAGGATGACGTACTCGAAGCCGAGGATCGTCGGCGTGCCGATCAGCCACTGCGGCGCGGTCCGGAACGCCCCCAGCACGCCGACGGCGAGCACGACCGGCGGGATCACCAACGGCAGCACGGTGATCGTCTCGATCACCCGGCGTAGCTTCGGGAAGCGCAGGTGCACGAGGGTCATGGTGGGGACGAGCAGTGCCAGGGTGATCGCCACCGCCATGAGCCCGAGCTTCACCGACGACCACAGCGCCGACCCGAACTCCGGCTCGGACAGGATCTTGCCGTATGCGCCGATCGTGCGGTGCCCGTCGCGCCCGCGCAGGCTGAACTCCAACGCGGCGATCAGCGGTACCAGGAAGTACACGGCCGCGATCGCGAAGATCGTCCAGCGCCACCAGCCCGCCCGGACCGCGCGGCCCGCACCCGCGAGCGCCCGCGTCGCCGTCGGAGTAGGCGGCAGCGGCGGCGCCGCCGGGCCGGTCAGCGTAGCCATCGCGACACCCGCCGGGTGAGCAGCACGTAGCCGACCATCGCCACCGCGATCACCACGATCATCTCGAAGCCGAGCGCCTTGCCGAGGTTCTCGCCCCCGGTGATGACGTTGCCGGACAGCAGCGTGCCGATCTTGATGGGCACCAGCGGCACGGTCCCGCTGGTCAGCGCCCAGGCCGTCGCGTACGCCGCGAACGAGCTGCCGAACAGCAGCAGGAACGAGCCGAGCAGCGCCGGCGCCAGCACGGGCAGGCCGACGAGGCGCCAGTACGACGCCGCGGACGCGCCGAGGCCCTCGGCGGCCTCCCGCCACTGCGGCCGCAGCCCCTCCAGCGCTGGGGTGATGACCAGCACCATCAGCGGCACCTGGAAGTAGGTGTAGACGACGACGATCCCGCTGAACGTGAACAGCGAGAACCCGGTCGAGGACAGGTCGAAGCCCAGCGCGTGCAGCATCCGGGTGACCATCCCGGTGGTGCCGAGGGTCGCGATGAACGCGAACGCCAGCGGCACCCCGCCGAAGTTCGCGAACACCCCCGACGCCGTGGTGACGACGCGGCGCAGCACCGTGTTGCGCCGCGTCGAGAGGACGGCCTGCGCGAACAGTCCGCCGAACACCACGCCGATCGCCGAGGTGCACAGCGCGACCTTCAGGCTGGTCACGAACGCGTCCCGGTAGATGCCCTCGAAGCTCAGCGAGATGTTGTGCAGCGTCCACGTGCCGTGCGCCGTGCGAAACGCGTTGATCGCCACCGAGGCGGTGGGCAGGCCGAGGAACACGACCGTGTAGGCGAAGAAGGGCACCAGCCCGAGCAGCGCGAAGCCGTTGCGCCCGGTCCCACGCAGCCATTCCGCCACGCCGCGCGGTCCGGAGCCGGGGAGGTCGGCCTCCCCGGCTCCGGCGGACGCGGCGGGCGCGTCCGCGACGCTCATCTCAGGCGCCGCCGACAAGCTTCGCCCAGTTGTCGTTGACGACCTGCTTGGCCTTGTCGAGCTGGGCCTGGGTCGGGTAGCGGGTGTCCTTCGGCGCCTCGGGCAGGGCGGCGAGCAGCGTCTTGTCGACGGTGCCGGCCGTGGTCATCGCCTCGAGGCGCACCGGTCGGGCCCGGCCCTTGAGCCAGAGGTTCTGGCCCTCGTCGGAGTAGAGGTACTCCTCCCACAGCCGGGCGGCGGCGGGGTGCGGCGCCGTCTTGCTGATGGCCTGCGTGTAGTAGTTCGCGTACACGCCGTCCGACGGGATGTTGAGCTTGAGGTCCACCTTGCCCTTCGCCTTGTCGGCGGCGGAGGCGTTCAGGTAGTCCCACCAGATCATGATCGGCGTCTGGCCGCTCTCGATCGTCGCCGGCGTGCCCTTGACCGGGATGAAGTTGCCGCTCTTCTTCAGGTCGGCGAAGTACTGGACGCCGGGCAGGATGTCGTCGAACGAGCCGCCGTTCGCCAGCGCCGCGGCGAACACCGCGGCGAAGGCGGCGCCGGCCTGCGTCGGGTCGCCGTTGATGGCGATCTTGCCCTTGTACGCCGGGTTCTTCAGGTCCGCGAAGGACTTCGGCGCCGGGCTGACGGCCTTCGTGTCATAGGCGATCGAGACGTAGCCGCCGTAGTCGCTGAACCACTGGCCGCCGGACTCCTTCAGGCTGTCCGGGATGTCCTTCCAGGTGGCGACCTGGTACGGCGCGATCAGCCCCTCGCTCGCCGCCTGCAGGGCGAAGGAGTTCCCCAGGTCGAGCACGTCCGGCGCGCGGCTCTGGCCGCGTAGCTGCTTGACCGCGGTGATCTCGTCGGCGCTCGACCCGTCAGGGTTGTCGCTGGTCACCTTGATGCCGTACGTGGCGGAGAACTTCGCGATGATCTCGCCGTAGTTCGCCCAGTCCGGCGGCAGGGTGATGACGTTGAGCTTGCCCTCCGCCTTCGCGGCGGCGACGAGAGCGTCCAGGCCGCCGGCCGCGGCGGCCGAGGTCGCCGTCTTAGCCTTACCGGTGTCCGTGCTCCCCGACGCCTTCGACGAGTCCGCCGAGTCGCTGCCGCACGCGGCGGCGAGCAGTCCGACGACCGTCAGCGTCCCGGCGGCGGCCAGCCGAAGCCGACCCGTGCGCGCGAGACGCCACCCGCCCAGTCCCACAGTGCTCACATGCCCCCCATGTCCACGTTGTGGATGTCTGTCCCACGGTGCGTTTGCGCAGTACAGGCGGTATGCCGTACCGCCAGCGCAACGGTGGCGCCACCCGCTTACCGGCCGGTGTCCGACACATGAGCGGTGGAGGCGTCGACGGCGAACTTCCCGGTCCGAGACGATCCCGGTCCGAGACGGTCCCGGTCCGAGACGGTCCCGGTCCGAGACGGTCCCGGTCCGCGGCGATCCTGGCCCGCGGCGATCCCGGTCCGAGCGATCCGGCTCCGCGGCGATCCGGCTCCGCGGCGAGCTGGGTCCGCGGCGAGCTGGGTCCGACGCGTCAGGCGAGCAGGTCGTCGAGCACGGCGGCGGCGAGGCCGTGTGACGTCGTCATCCCGATGCCGGTCGTGACGGTGACGACGCGGACCCCGGCCAGCGGGGCGGCGACGAGGAACTCCCGCCCGGGCGCCGACGCGTAGTACCCGCGCCAGCGTTCCCGCACGGCGAGCACCGCCACCGGGTGGCCCAGCAGCCCCGCGGTCTCGGCGAGCACGAGATCGTCCATGTCCTCCGCGGCGAACGGCGGATGGGTGTGGGCGAGCGCGTGGGTGTCGCCGATGATCAGGTCCCCGTCGGGGAGCTGGGTGAACATCAGGTTCATGTCGACGGCGAGGAGGTCGGGGCGTTCGGCGGCCAGCCGGTCGGCCAGCGCCGGCAGCGACGGGCAGTCCGCGAAGCCGGCGTAGCGCAGCATCGAGTGCCCGGTGAGCACCGCGGGTTCGAACCGGGCGCCCCCCGGCGCGGCGACCCGCAGCATGTGCAGCTCACAGCGGTGCAGGTCCACCCCGGCGGCGAGGTCGGGGAACAGGCGGTCCAGGTCGTGGCCGGTGGCGAGCACGATGGCCGGGGCGGCGAGGTCCCCGCGGCTGGTGTGCAGCGTGCCCGCCGACACCCCGGCCGCCGACGTGCCCCAGCGCACGTCGACGCCCTGCTTCGCGAGCCAGCGGGCCAGCGCGCCCACGGCCGCCCGTGGGTCGACCCGCACGTCCCACGGCAGCCAGGCACCGCCGACGAGCTCCGGTGTCCGCAGCGCCACCCGGGCGCGCACCCCGTCCGCGTCGAGCAGCACCGCCGGGGCCTCACCGTCGGCGGCGAACTCGCGCAGCACGGCCAGCTCGTCGCCGCCGCGAGCGGCGACGACCGTGCCGGTGGGCGCCGCCCAGAACCCGGCCTGCCGGCCGAGCTCCAGCCAGCGTTCCCGGGCGACGCGGGCGTAGGCGAGCGCGGTGCCGGCCTGGCCGCTCACGCAGCCGTGGCCGAAGTTGCGCACGGATGCGCCGCGGGCGAAGGTGTCGCGTTCGACGACGGCGACCGACAGCCCGCGCCGCACCGCCTCCGCCGCGTGCGCCAGCCCGACGATGCCCGCCCCCACGATCACCAGGTCGTAACGCTTTGTCGTCATGGCGGCGACGATCGCCAGCGGCCCACCGGGCGGTCAACCAGCGGCGCGGAATTTCCGCCGCTGTTCATCCGCCGCTGGTCACGGCGTCGCGCGGCACCGGCGAGGGTGTGACACGTGCGCCTCGACACCGACACTGCCGACACCGCCGACACCGCCGCCGCCGTCACAGGCTCCAACACCAGCTCCGGCACCGCCGTGGTCGGCTTCGATCTCGTCGCCCTCGACATGGCCGGCACGACCATCGAGGAGCACGGCGCGGTGTACGCCGCGCTACGCGACGCCGTCGAGGCGGCCGGCGTGCCCGTCCCGACCGCGGCGCTCGAACGGTGGATGGGCGCGGACAAGCGGGCCGCCGTGACCGCCCTGCTGGCGGCACCCGGTCGACCCGAGCCGTCGGCGGCGGAGGTCCAGACGGTGTACCGGGACTTCCGCGTCCGGCTGGCGGGCGCCTACCGGGACCGGCCGCCGACGGCGCTGCCCGGTGTCGAGGCGGCGTTCGCTCGGCTGCGGGCCGCCGACGTGCGGGTCGCGCTGACCACCGGCTTCGACCGCGAGGTCGTCGACGGTCTGCTCGCCGCACTCGGCTGGGAGGCCGGCGTGGTCGACGCCGTGGTGTGCGCCGACGACGTCCCGACCGGCCGCCCGGCGCCGTACCTGATCTTCCGCGCGATGGAGCGGACCGGCGTGACCGACGTGGCCC
>NZ_JALKFU020001281.1 GCF_023242965.2 Frankia sp. AgKG'84/4 | reverse complement strand
GCCCAGGGCGTCGCGGTGCCCGCGCCGTCCGCGAGGTCCGCCGCGGCCAGCGAGGTCACGACGGCGGCGACCGCGTCGGCCAGCGGGACCGTCGCGGCCCGCTCCCACACCAGGGCGGCGAGCAGCGCCGAGTCGCAGGTCGACTCGGGCGCCGCGGCATCCGGCCGCTCGCGCAGCAACGCCCGCACCGCTGTCGGGTCGACCCGGCCGTTGTGGCTCAGCAGCCGGGTGCCGTCGGTGAACGGCGCCGTGGCCGACTCCTCCACCGGCATGCCGACGGTCGCGCTGCGTACCGCCGCCAGAACACAGCCCGAGGCGATCACGCCGGCCATCGAGGCGTACGACGCGTCCGTCCACATCGGCACCGCCCGGCGCACCCGGGCGGGCGCGGCCCGCAGTCGCGGCGCGTACCAGCCGGCGCCGAATCCGTCGGCGTTGATCGTGCCGTAAGCCATCCGCCGCGGCGCCCAGGATTGCCGCAGCAGGCTGTGGGGCCGCTCCAGGGTGAGCTGGGCCAGCGTCCGCGGGGCTCCGATCCAGGCTAGGTGGCGGCACACACGCTGCTCCTTCCCGCGGTGCTCAGTCGGCGTCCCGGGCCAGCCGGAAACCGGCGAAGATCTGCCGGCGGATCGGGTAGTCCCAGTTGCGGAACGTGGTGCGGACGGCGGCGGCGTCCGCCGCCCAGCTGCCGCCGCGCAGCACCTTGAACGACGCCGGCTCGCCGCCCTTCGGGAAGAAGACCTCGCTGTACTCGCGGTACGGGAAGGACCGGAAGCCCGGGTAGGCCGTGAAGCCGCTCGCGGTCCATTCCCACACGTCCCCGATCATCTGCTCGGCTCCGCAGGGACTCGCGCCCGCGGGGTAGGCCCCCAGCGGGGCGGGGCCGCTCGTGCGATGCCCAAGATTGGCATGGTTCGGCGTCGGATCGGTGTCACCCCACGGATACCGTAGTGAACGTCCGGTGACCGGGTCGTGCGCGGCGGCCTTCTCCCACTCCGCCTCGGTCGGCAGCCGCCGGCCCGCCCAGCGGGCGTGCGCCTGCGCCTCGTACCAGCAGACGTGCTGGACCGGCTCGTCCAGCGGAACCGGTTCCACCCGGCCGAGGCGGCGGCGCAGCCAGGTGTCGCCGTCGCGCTGCCAGAACTCGGGCGCGCTCAGGCCCTCCTGCTGCCGCCACTCCCAGCCGGCCGGTGACCACAGCCTCTCGTCGTCGTAGCCGCCGGCCTCGATGAAGGCGATCTGCGCCCGGTTGCCGACGGGCAGGGTGTCGATCCAGAAGGCGGGCAGGTCGACCCGGTGCGCGGGCCGCTCGTTGTCGAGGGCCCACGGATCGGCGCTGGTACCGAGGGTGAATGGTCCCGCCGGCACCAGCACCTCGCGGCGCGGCACGGTCCGTCCCGGCGGCGGCGGTGCGCCCGCGTCGAGCAGCGGCGGCCCGGCGCGAAGCTGATGGGTGGCGAGCATCGTCTCGTCGTGCTGGTGCTCGTGCTGGATGACCATTGCGTAGACGAAACCGTCGGTCAGCAGCCGCGCCGCGTCCTCGGCGCGGGCGCCGGTGTCGGTGTCGGTGTCGGCGGGGCCGGTGGAGTGCGGGTCGACCGGCAGGGGTGTGAACCGGTCGAGCAGGTCGAGGGCGCGGCCGCGGACCTCCCGCAGGTAGTCGCGGGCGCCGTCCGGGCCGAGCAGCGCCAGGCGAATCCGGCTGGCCCGGCTGTGCCGGAAGGCGTCGTAGATGTCGTCGAGGCCGGGCCTGGTCGGGTCGGCCGCGCCGAGGGCGCGCACCAGCCACAGGTCCTCGTAGTTGCCGATGTGGGCGAGGTCCCAGACCAGCGGCGACATCAACGGCGAGTGCTGGCGGACCAGCTCGTCGGTGTCGATGTCGGTATAGGTGAGGGAACGGCGCCGCGCGCGGTCGAGGGCGGCCGCCACGGCCGCGGCGGTGACCGGCGTCGTCGTGCCGTTGCTCGTCCTGTCGTCGTTCGCGGTCGTCTCCTGCGCCATGCTCGGCGCCTCGGAACTCAGGCGACCTGATCGCACAGCTGTGCCTCCTCGCGCAGCACCGCGGCCGGCCCGATCCGATCGAACCGCTCGGACAACTCGTCGGCCGGAGCGCGGCCCCGCAGCGTGTATCGCTGCGCGAACACCTCGGCGGACTCGGCGAACTCCGCGTCACCGGCGCGCCGCAGCGCCGCCGTCGCCAGCTCCAGGCAGCGTGCCGCCGCCCGCCGCAGCGGCTCGTCGGCC
>NZ_JALKFU020001280.1 GCF_023242965.2 Frankia sp. AgKG'84/4 | reverse complement strand
GCCGCGCCACTGCACCCGCGGCGCTACACCACCCGCGGCGCTACTCCACCCGCGGCGCTACTCCACCCGGCCGCGGATGAGCCGCGCGGTCTCCTGCGCGATCCGGCTCAGCGACTCCTGCGGCAGGTCGCGTTCCGCGGTGGACGCGCTGACCTGCGGGCCCGGCCGCAGGGCGAGGTAGCCGCCGGCGGCGAGCAGCGCGCCGATCACCGGCGCCACGATGAACAGCCAGAGCTGGCTCAGCGCCCAGCCACCGACGAAGACCGCCGGTCCCAGCGAACGCGCCGGGTTCACCGACGTCCCGTCCAGCGGGATGCTGATCAGATGGCACAGGGTGAGCACCAGGCCGATGGCGAGACCGGCGAACCCGAACGGTGCCCGGACGTCCGTCGCGCCGAGCACGGTGAACACCAGCAGGGCGGTGAGCAGGATCTCGGCGAGGAAGACGCCACCGAGACCGAAGCCGCCGGGTGAGTGTGTGCCGTAGCCGTTGGCGCCCAGCCCGCCGATGCCGGGTGAGTAGCCGGCCGGCCCCGAGTCCGCCAACAGCAGCACCGTGCCCGCGGCCACGATGGCCCCGACGCACTGCGCGACGACATAGCCGACGGCATGCCGTGGCTCGATCTTCCGGCACACCAGCAGCCCCAGGGTGACCGCCGGGTTGATGTGGCAACCGGAGATCGGGCCGATCACGTACACGAGCACGAGGAGCGAGAGCCCGAACGCGAAGGCTATGCCCAGCACGCCCACCGCGCTCCTGGCGAGCACCGCGGTGCCCACTCCTCCGAGGACCAGCACGAATGTTCCGAATGCTTCGACCAGGTATCTCCGCACGCGGCACCCCCTCCGCCGCCGGGACGCCCGCACGACCGGGACCAGGTTGACGGACGTCCATCCATCTACTCCGAGTGCCCGAATGGTTTCACAGGGTGCCTAAATGTGCCAGCCGATCACGGTGTCGCGGGCGGCGGAATCGAAATGCCGCAATTCGAGCTTCCCGCCCGGATTAACACCCGTGCCGGTCGTCCTTTTCGTCCGCACCGGTATCGCCGCCATTCGCCCGAGCGCGGGACCGGCCGGCGCGACCGCGAACCGCCAGGCTTTACTCATAAGCCGCAGCCGCTGATGAAACACGTCGCTTTTCGCACCTCAATGTGGCGCCGACTCTCACGCCCCGCTACTCCGGTGACGGCGCGACGGCCGAGCCGAATCGGCGTCAGCCCGGGACGGGGTCGTCCGAGGCCGCGCCGCGGCCGGCGGACCGGGCGGGGATCTCGTCGCCGTACTCCAGGTAGCCGGCCCGCCGCGGGGTGCACCGCAGCCCGGCGGCGGCGCTCACGCGCCGCGCGTGCAGCGGCGGCAGCAGCCCGCCCACCTCGGCCACCGGCACGAACGCGAAGTTGACCAGCTCGTTCTGGTCCAGCTGGATGCGCTCCCGCCAGGTCGCGGGCAGCAGGCCGCCGTCGAAGACGAACAGCAGCATCTCCCCCTCCAGCCAGCCGTCCTTGGGACGCGGCGCCCAGTCGACGGCGAGGAGGCCACCGATTGGCGGAGTGATGCCGAGTTCCTCCTCGACCTCCCGGACGCAGGCGGCGTACGGCGACTCTCCCGGCTCGACGAAACCTCCGGGGATGTCCCATCCGGGCTTGTAGGACGGCTCGACCAGCAGCACCCGCCCGTCGTCATCGAAGAACAGGGCTCCGGCCGCCGCGAAGGGCCGGGCCATCGGCGGGAACTCCTCGACCGCCGTCGCCCGCGTGACGACGGGCGTGTCCCCGACCGTCGGGTATGCCGGCGCCGCGTCCGACGGGCGCTGCGAGCGTCCGTTGGCATGCTCGCCGTTGGGGGATCTACATCCGCTCGTCATCCTGGTACCCCCACGATCCTCATTCACGTCCGTCATCATCTGGCTTAGAACTGACGATCAGGCGACCGGCTACGAAGCGGATCGCGCGAGCGGCTCCTCCGCAACACCCGACCACGAAATGGCCTGCGTCGCCAGCGATTCGCCGGGCCGTCGCGGGAGACCACACACTGGAAGCCAGCAAAGTTCGATCCGTTCGCAAAGCATGAGACCGGCAGTTAATTCGGCGAGAAGCCCATCGGTCTCGCCCACGTTGGAGATCTGACGCCCACCCGCCTGGAACATGGTCGACACACGCCGGGGTCCCTCCTGTCCCGGACGGCGCCGACCGGCGACACCATCGACCTCGCCCGGGACAACCACCATCAGGCCGCCTCGCGCC
>NZ_JALKFU020001279.1 GCF_023242965.2 Frankia sp. AgKG'84/4 | reverse complement strand
GGCGGCAGGTGAAGCTCTACTTCACGGCGAGCCCGACGGCGCCCGCGGCCGGCTCCACCGCCGCTGCCGGGCCGACCCCGCCGGCGGACGTGGTGGCCCGTTACCAGGCGCTGACCTGCAGTAACGAGGACGAGCGCAAGGCGGCGCTCGGCACCGACCGGCCGCAGGACTGGACGGTGGCCTGTGACCGCGACCGGACCCAGAAGTACCTGCTCATGCCGGCGTCGGTGGTCGGCACCGACGTGAAGACGGCCTCCGCCGGGCTGGCTGGCTCCGGTGGCGCCACCAACGTCAACACCGGCGCCTGGGTGGTGAACGTTGAGTTCACCGGCTCCGGGCAGAAGAAGTTCACCACGCTGACCGAGGAGACCATCGGCAAGCAGGTCGCGATCGTGCTCGACGGCGTGGTGCAGTCCGCGCCGTCGACGAACGAGCGCATCGCCGGTTCGGCCCAGATCTCCGGGTCGTTCACCCAGTCCGACGCCGAGGACCTCGCCAACGTCCTTCGCTACGGCGCGCTGCCGCTGGCCTTCGAGCGCTCCCAGGCGGAGTCGATCTCACCGACGCTCGGTAAGGACTCGCTGCACGGCGGCCTGCTCGCCGGCGCCCTCGGGCTGCTGCTCGTCGTCGCCTACTCGTTCCTGTACTACCGGGCGCTGGGCATCGTCGTGGTGACCTCGCTCGCGGTCAGCGGCGGGCTCGTCTACGCGGCGGTGGTGCTGCTCGGCGACGCGATCGGCTTCACCCTGTCGCTCGCGGGCATCGCCGGTCTGATCGTGTCGATCGGTGTCACCGCGGACTCGTTCGTCGTCTACTTCGAACGGATCAAGGACGAGGTGCAGTCCGGCCGGACGGTGCGGGCAGCCGCCGACCGGGCCTGGCCGGCCGCGCGGCGGACCATGCTCTCGGCGGACACGGTGTCCTTCCTCGCCGCCGCCGTGCTGTACATCCTCTCGATCGGCTCCGTGCGCGGGTTCGCCTTCACCCTGGGCCTGTCCACGCTGAGCGACGTTCTGATCATGTTCATCTTCACCCGGCCGCTGGTGGCCCTGCTGGTGCGGCGCAGGCTGTTCTCCGCCAGCCGGTTCTCCGGCCTGAGTCCGAAGACAGTCGGCGGGCGGGCCAGCGTCGAGCCCCCCGTCGTCGCGACCCGGGCACGGCTGGCCAAGCGGCCCGCGCCGGCCGGGCAGAAGCGGGAGAGCTGACCGATGTCACTGCTCGCGCGGGTCTACCGCAGCGACTTCCACGCCGACTTCGTCGGCCGTCGCCGGGTCTGGTATGCGGTCTCCGGCGTCGTGCTCGCGGTGTGCGTGCTCAGCATGATCGTGCGGGGTTTCAGCCTCGGCATCGAGTTCTCCGGCGGCGCCGTGCTGCAGCTGCCGACCAACGGCGGCACGGTCGAACAGGTTGACGAAACGCTGTCCAGCGTCGGGATCAGCCCGTCCGACAGCGTCGTGCAGGTGCTGGAGACCTCGAAGCAGTTCCGTGTCCAGACGGAGTCGCTCACCGACGCCCAGACCGACGAGCTGACGAACGCCTTGGCCAAGCGATTCTCGGTGCAGAACCCGGACCGCGACATCGCCGTGTCGACGGTCGGCTCGTCCTGGGGCGAGACGATCACGAAGAAGGCGATCCAGGGCCTGGTCGTCTTCCTGATCCTCGTCATGATCTACCTGTCGATCCGGTTCGAGTGGAAGATGGCGCTCGCGGCGATGGCCGCGCTCATCCACGACCTCATCGTCACGATGGGTGTGTATTCGATCGTCGGGTTCGAGGTCTCCCCGTCCACGGTGATCGCCGTGCTCACCATTCTCGGCTTCTCGTTGTACGACACCGTGGTGGTGTTCGACCGAGTGCGGGAGAACACGGCGGGGATGGCGACCTCCAGCAGGCGTACCTATGCTGAGGCGACGAACGACGCGCTCAACGAGACGCTGGTCCGCTCGCTCAACACCTCGCTGATCGCCCTCATCCCGGTGGCGTCGCTGCTGTTCGTCGGCGCCGGGCTGCTCGGCGCCGGCACGTTGAAGGACCTCGCGCTCGCCCAGTTCGTCGGCATCGCCTCGGGTACCTACTCGTCGTTGTTCTTCGCGACGCCGCTGCTGGTGGACCTCAAGCGCGGGGAGCCGGAGGTCAGGGACCTCGACGCGCGGGTCGCCCGGGAACGGGCCCGGCGGTTGCGGGCGGCGGCGTCGGTGGAGGCCACCGACGCCGCCGGCGGCGCGACGACGCCGACGCGGGTGGGTGCCAC
>NZ_JALKFU020001278.1 GCF_023242965.2 Frankia sp. AgKG'84/4 | reverse complement strand
GCCGTGCGCCGGCCGCCCGCCCGGCTCGTCCTGGCACCCATCGGGCGGCGCTCAGACGGCCATCGCGTAGGCGACGACGCCACGGCGCAGCGCGTCCATCGCCGCGCGGGCGGTACGGCGCACCCTGGCGTCCTCGGGGGCGACCTTGGTGATCTGGTCGAGCAGGTCGAGCAGCTGGCGCATCCAGCGGACGAAATCGCCGGCGGTCAGGTCCACGGCGCTGGCCGTCAGCACCCGCTCCAGCGGGCGCCCGGCGGCCCAGTCATGGGCGGCGGGGACGAAGCCGAGCTCCGGGCGGCGCACGAAGTCCAACCGGTGGCGCTGCTCGGTGGCGGCGAGCCGGTCCGCGACGCGGGCCATCTCCTCGAGGCAGTCGTGCAGCATCGCGCCGCCGGGCAGCGCGGTGGCCCCCAGGTCATCGCCGCGCGGCTCGAAGACCAGCGTGGACACGGCGGCGGCGAGCGCGGGCGGGGTCAGGTCCTCCCACAGCCCGGCGCGCAGGCATTCGGCGACGAGCAGGTCCTGCTCGCAGTAGATGCGGGCCAGCACCCGCCCGGCGTCGGTGACCGTGTCGCCGGTGAGGTAGCCGAACTCCGCCAGCGCGGCGCGGACCCGGTCGAACGTCCGCGCGACCGTGTTCGTGCGGCCCTCGACCTTGCGCGCGATCGCGGCGGTCTCCCGTTCGAGCCGGCCGACCCGCTCGGCGCTGCGCAGATGTTCCTCGCGGCGCGGGCAGTCGTGCACCGGATGGGCGCGCAGCGCGCGGCGTAGCCGGGCGAGCTCCGCGTCATCGGCGGCGGCGGAACGGGCCTTCTCGCGGCGGCCCGGCGCGGCGTCCGGATCGACGCCCGCGGCGCGCAGGGACGACGCGAGGTCGCGCCGCGACTGCGGGGAACGCGGGTTGAACGAGCGCGGCACCCGGACCCGCCCGATCGGTTCGACGGCGACCGGGAAGTCGACCAGCGAGAGTCGGCGGACCTGCCGGTCCGCGGTGAGCACGACCGGGCGCGGCCCGTCGGGGGCCCCCGCCGCCGTGTCCGCGTCGAGGACCACGGCGAGGCCGCTGCGCCGCCCGGCGGGCACCCGCACGATGTCGCCGATGCGCAGCCGGCCGAGCGCGGCCGCCGACTCGGTGCGCCGACGCGCCGTGCCCTCGCGGGACAGCGCCGTCTCCCGCTCGCGGATGTCGCGGCGCAACTGGTCGTACGCCAGGGCGTCGCCGCGATCGCAGGTCAGCGCCGCGCGCAGCTCGTCGGCGGTGTCGGTGTTGCGCCGCACCTGCCGGGCCAGGTCCACCACCGCCCGGTCGGCCTGGAACTGGGCGAAGGAGGACTCCAGGACGGTGCGGGCACGGTCGTGGCCGAGCCGGCCGACGAGGTTGACCGCCATGTTGTACGACGGGCGGAACGACGAGCGAAGCGGATAGGTGCGGGTGGAGGCAAGCCCGGCCAGGGCCAGCGGGTCCAGCCCCGCCTGCCACAGCACGACCGCGTGCCCCTCCACGTCGATGCCCCGGCGCCCGGCGCGGCCGGTGAGCTGGGTGTACTCACCGGGGGTGATGTCGACGCGGCTCTCGCCGTTGAACTTCGTCAGCCGTTCGAGCACGACCGTGCGGGCCGGCATGTTGATGCCCAGTGCGAGGGTCTCGGTGGCGAACACGACCCGCACCAGCCCTTCGGCGAACAGCTGCTCGACGATCTCCTTGAACGTCGGCAGCATCCCGGCGTGGTGCGCCGCGACGCCCCGCTCCAGCCCCTCCAGCCAGGGCCAGAAACCGAGGACGGCGAGGTCGGCGTCGGGGATCCCCGCGGTGCGCGCCCGCACGACGTCGCGCACGCGGCCCTGCTCCGCCGGGCTCACGAGCCGCATCCCCGCGCGCACGCAGGCGGTGACCGCCGCGTCGCAGCCGGCCCGGCTGAAGATGAACACGATGGCGGGCAGCAGGCCGTCGCGGTCGAGGCGCTCGACGACCTCCGGGCGTCCCGGTACCCAGGTCCGGCGGCGCTGGCCCGGCCCGGCGCGGCCACGGCCACCGGCGAGCCCGGACAGCGCCCGGCTCTCCTCCCGTGCCAGGCGCACCAGATCCGGGTTCACCACCCGAGCACCCGCGGCGCCGTCCCGGCTGCCACCGTCGCCCCTCGGCGCCGGCCGGCCGTTCTTGCCGTTGCCGTTGCCGTTGCCGCGATCGCGCCCGCCGTCGCCGTTGCGCTCGCGTCCCGCCCGGCCCTGAGCCGCCCGACCCTGGCCGGCAC
>NZ_JALKFU020001277.1 GCF_023242965.2 Frankia sp. AgKG'84/4 | reverse complement strand
GACGTGCACGGCCCCCGCCGCGGGACCGGACTGCGGCTCGCCGCCCTGCCCGAGCGTCACGCCCGCCCGGCCCTACGGCCCGGCGGAGTCGGCCTCACCCTGCGCTGGCAGCCCCACCACGACGGCGCCCGGAACGAACACGGGCTCGCCGCGCGAGCAGACGATCACCTGCCCGGATGGTTCGGTGCGCGCCAGCGTCGACCTGTGCCTGCCGCCCCAGCGGTACTGCCCCGGCTCGCCGGTGAGCGTGCCGGTGGGGCAGGCCTGCCCGGCGCCGCCCAGGCCCGAGCCGCCGGTGCCCGTCATCTGCTGGGACGGTTCGCAGCACGCCGCCACCGCGGACTGCCCGGCCGGCAAGCTGATGTGCCCGGGCGGCGCCTCGGTGGAACTCGGCCAGAAGTGCCCGGTGTCGGCGCCGCCGCGCTGCGCCAAGGGCGAGGTGCGGCTGCTCGGTGTCTGCACCGCGGCGGCGCGCCCGGGTGACCCGGCGCCGCCGGTCGGGCAGCCGGTGGCCCGCGAGGCCAGGCCGGGAGAGCTGCTGTTCGACCGGACCGTCATCACCGCCGGAGACACCCTGTTCGCTCGCGGTGCGGGCTGCCGGCCCGGGGCGCAGGTGACCCTCACGGCCGGTGGCGAGCTGGTCGGGCAGGCGGTTGCCGACCAGGCCGGCACGTTTGAGACAGTCGTTCAGTTCGCGAGTTTCCGGCCGGGATACCGTCCCGTCGAGGTGCGTTGCGGCACGGCGCTGACCGCCGGCATCGACATGGTGCTGGTCTCCGCCGACACCAGCGCGTCGACCTCCTCGGTGCTGCTGCCCCTGTTCCTGGCCCTGTCGTTCCTCGCGGTGCATTACCAGATGGCGGCGCGCCGGCGACGCCGGAGCCGGGCACTGCGCCGCTAGCCGCCGGGCGGCCCGTCGCCGCCCTCCGTCGACCACAGGGTGGGAGTGAGGTAACGATGGCCCACCCGTCCGCGCAGGGCGCCGCCGAGGCCAGCGTGAACTCCCCCCGTCCCGGCCGGGAAACCGCGGATTCCAGCGACCCGGTGACGCTGAACGCCTCCGCCGCGACCCCCGGGCCGGGCGACCCGGACGCCTCCGCCGACACCGGCGGGTCGGCCCGGTCGGAAGGTTCGGCACCGGGCGGGGGTGGTGCGGCCCGGGCCGTCGAACCGGCCGAGGTCGGCCCCTACCGGCTGCTGCGACGGCTGGGCGCTGGCGGGATGGGCACGGTCTACCTCGGGGAGAACGCCGCCGGCGGGCAGGTGGCCGTCAAGCTGATCCGGTCGGACCTGGCCCGCCTCGCCGAGTTCCGCGTCCGCCTCAAGCAGGAGGCGGATAACGCCCGCCGGGTCGCCCGGTTCTGCACCGCGGCGGTCCTCGACGTCGACATCACCGGCGACCAGCCGTATCTCGTCACCGAATACGTCGACGGTCCGACCCTCGCCGAGGCCGTGGCCCGGCGCGGGCCGCTGACCCCCGCGGAGCTGCACCAGCTCGCCGTCAGCATCACCACCGCCCTGATGGCGATCCACCGGGCCGGCATCGTGCACCGCGACCTGAAGCCGTCGAACATCCTGCTGTCCCGGCTCGGCCCGAAGGTCATCGACTTCGGTATCGCCCGCGCGCTGGACACCGCGACCAGGGTCGGCGCCGACTCGGGAGCCGACCGTCATCTCGGCACGCCGGCGTTCATGGCGCCCGAGCAGGCCCGCGGCGAGCAGATCACCTCGGCGGCGGACGTCTTCGCCTGGGGCGGGGTGCTCATCTACGCGGGGACGGGCCGCTACCCGTTTGGCGGCGGCGAGGCCCCGGGCCTGCTCTACCGGACGGTGAACGACCCGCCGAACCTCGACGGCCTCGACGACAGCCTGCGCCCGCTCGTCGAGGACGCGATGCGCAAGACCGCGGCCTACCGCCCCAGCGCCGAGCAGCTCTACGCGCGCCTGCTCGACCTGCGCGTCGACATTCCCGTGAAAGCACGGGCGCTGGCCGAGGTCACCGCGCTCATCCGGCCGCTGAACACCCTGCCGCCGCGCACCGAGGGGTCCGGCGCCGAGGGCGACGTGGCCGGGCCGATCACGCCGGTCACCGGCCAGCGGCCGAGCGGCCCGCCGCCCGCGGTCGCGACGGGCGGGTCAGGGGGTGCGGCGCTGCACCCGGCTCGGCCCGACCGCGCCGACGCCCCCGACGCCGACCACAGCGGCCCCGCGGGGCCCCCGGGGACATCACGCGCGCCGACGACGGGTGGGGCACCGGGCCGCACG
>NZ_JALKFU020001276.1 GCF_023242965.2 Frankia sp. AgKG'84/4 | reverse complement strand
GAACCCGCCCGGGCGCCCGCGGCCGGTCCGCGGCTCTCGCCCGCGCTGCGGGCCGACGAGCACATCCCGGTGTCCCTGCGGGTCTCGGCCGGCTGGTCCTGGCGTCTGATCGTCACCGGGGCGGCGATCTACATCCTGCTGATGGCGGTCGGCCGGGTGCGGCTGGTCGTCATCCCGATCATCGCCGGCCTGCTCATCGCCGCCCTGATCCACCCGCTGGCGCACCGGTTCCAACGGCTCGGCATGCCGCGCCTGGGCGCCGCGTTCGCCGCGCTGTTCGTGTTCTTCGCGGTGCTGGCGGGTGCGGCCGTCGCCGTCGGGTTCAACGCCGCCAACGAGATCCCCACCGTCAGCGACCAGGTCAGCGAGGGCGTCGAGCAGATCCGGGGCTACCTGACCAACGGCCCGTTCCACCTCTCGGACAACCAGATCAACGATCTGGTCGACGACATCCGCCGCAACCTGGCGAACAACCGCGGCCGGCTGGTCTCCGGGGTGATCTCCGGCGCGTCGGTGGCCGCAGAGGCGATCACCGGGCTGCTCGTCGCGCTGTTCTCGACCTTCTTCTTCCTCTACGACGGCGAGCGGATCTGGACCTGGATCGTCACCCGCTTCCCCGAAGGGGCGGAGGAGCGGGTGCGCGGCGCCGGTCGGGAGGCGTGGCTCACGATCACCGGCTACATCCGGGGAACGGTCTTCGTCGCCGCCGTCGACGCCATCGGCATCGCGATGGGGCTCGTCGGCGTCGGCGTACCGCTGGTGGCGCCGCTGGCGCTGCTGACGTTCTTCGGCGGGTTCATCCCGATCGTCGGCGCGACCGTCGCCGGCATCGCCGCAGTGCTCGTGACGCTCGTGTCGGGCGGGGTCACCGACGCGTTGATCATCCTGGGTGTGGTGCTGGCCGTGCAGCAGATCGAGGGGCACCTGCTGCAACCGCTGGTCATGCGCCGGGCGGTGCAGCTGCACCCGCTCGCGATCGTGATCTCCCTGTCGGCCGGCGGGGTGCTGGCCGGCATTCCCGGCGCGATCGCCGCCGTTCCGTTCGTCGCCGTCGTCAACCGGGTCGCGAGCTATCTGTCCGCGACAGGGAAGCGTCCGGCCGCCGATGTGGTTGACCGGGTCGGGGGCAGCCAGCCAGTCGACTGAGGAGTGCCGAAGATATGAGCGTCGAAAGCCCGAGCGCCGCACCGACCACCGGGGCCGCCGGCGGCCCCGGCGTGGCCGCCGCCGATCTCTGGTTCGATCCGTCCTGCCCGTGGGCGTGGCTGACGTCGCGCTGGTTGCTGGAGGTCGCGCAGGTCCGCCCGATCGAGGTCCGCTGGCACGTGATGAGCCTGGCGGTGCTCAACTCCGGCCGTGAGGTGCCGGAGGCGTACCGGGAGGCGATGGCCCAGGCCTGGGGCCCGGTGCGGATCTGCATCGCCGCCGCCGAGCGGCACGGAGCGGAGGTGCTCGGCCCGCTGTACACCGCGCTTGGCCGCCGCCGGCACGTGGAGAAGGCCGAGTGGGGCCCCGAGACCTTCGCCGCCGCGCTGGCCGAGGCGGGCGCCGACGCGGACCTGGCCGCCGCGGCGACCTCCACGGAGTGGGACGAGGCGCTGCGGGCCAGCCACGACGACGGCATCGGCCGGGTCGGCATGGACGTGGGCACGCCGGTGATCGCCGTCGGGGACAACGCGTTCTTCGGACCCGTGATCACGCCGGCACCCAAGGGCGAGGCCGCCGGCCGGCTGTGGGACGGAGTTCTGCTGGTCGCCGGCACGCCGGGCTTCTATGAGCTCAAGCGCTCCCGGGACGTCGAGCCGATCTTCACGTGATCAGGCATGATGCGCATCATGCGCGTCCATCTAGGTTCTGACCACGCTGGCTTCCACCTGAAGCAGGCGCTCGCCGAGCGTCTGGTGGAACTCGGGCATGCCCCCGTCGACCACGGCCCGGTCGAGTACGACCCCGACGACGACTACCCGCCCTTCGTTCTCGCCGCCGCGGCGGCGACCGCGGCGGAGCCGGACAGCCTTGGCATCGTGATCGGCGGCTCCGGCAACGGCGAGGCGATCGCGGCGAACAAGGTGGCGGGGGTGCGTGCGGCCCTGGCCTGGAGCGAGCAGACCGCCACGCTGGGCCGCCAGCACAACGATGCGAACGTGCTGAGCCTCGGCGCGCGGATGCACACCGTGCCCGAGGCCCTCGGGCACCCAGGACTGGTTCGACGACGGCGCGCCGGGCACCGTGGAGCACGATGGTGATCGCGACAACGCCGGAAATGA
>NZ_JALKFU020001275.1 GCF_023242965.2 Frankia sp. AgKG'84/4 | reverse complement strand
GGCCATGCCCGCGCCGCCGCCGCCGGCTATCCCCTGCCCCGCCCGCCGGCGCCGGCGCCTGGCGTCAGCCGCTCGTGAGGCGGGTGAGGCGCTCGGCGGCCGCCCGCAGCGTGGTCAGCTTCTTCGGGAAGCCAAAGCGGATGATGTGCCGCCCGTCGGCGGGGTCGGCGAAGAACGACGAACCGGGCACCGCGGCGACGCCGATGTCGGTGATCAGGCGCCGTACCAGGGCCACGTCGTCGCCGGCCGGGTCGACCGCCCGGGTGTCACACATCACGTAGTAGGCGCCGTCGGGCTCACGGAAGGTGAAGCCCGTCGCCGCCAGCGAGGCGCAGAGCAGGTCGCGCCGCTCCCGGTAGGCCGCGGCGAGCTCGTCGTAGTACGACGCCGGCAGCCCCATCGCCGCCACACCGCCGGCCTGCAGCGGGGCCGCCGCCCCGACGGTCAGGAAGTCGTGGACCTTGCGGATCGCCGCGGTGTAGGCCGGCGGCGCGATCGTCCAGCCCACCCGCCAGCCGGTCACCGCGTACGTCTTCGACAGCGCGTTGATGGTGACGGTGCGGTCCTCCAGGCCGGGGACCATCGCGGGCGGGAGGTGGCCGCCGGGGCCGAGGTAGTGGATGTGCTCGTAGATCTCGTCGGTGATGACCAGTACGTCGTGGCGCTGGCAGAGCTCGGCGACCAGTTCCAGCTCCTCGCGGCGCAGTACCTTGCCGGTCGGGTTGTGCGGGGTGTTCAGGATGATCGCGCGGGTGCGGTCACTGAAGGCCGCGCGCAGTTCGGCGGGGTCGATCGACCAGTCCGGGGCGTGCAGGCGGACGAGGCGCGGCCGGGCGCCGGACAGGATCGTGTCCGGCCCGTAGTTCTCGTAGAACGGCTCGAACACGATGACCTCGTCGCCGGGGTCGACCAGCGCCAGCATCGTGGCGATCATCGCCTCGGTCGAGCCGCAGGTGACGCAGAGCTGCGTGTCCGGGTCGACCGTCCAGCCCGGGTAGGTCCGGGCGACCTTCGCCGCGATCGCCGCGCGGAACTCCGCCGCGCCCCAGGTGATCGCATACTGGTTGACGTCCGCGTCGATGGCGGCCCTGGCCGCCTCCTTGAGCTGCGGCGGGCAGGAGAAGTCGGGGAATCCCTGGGCCAGGTTCACCGCGTCGTGCGCGAGGGCGAGCCGGGTCATCTCCCGGATCACGGACTCGGTGAAGGTCATCGCCTTCGCGGAGACCCGTGGCGTCGTGGGTGGCGCGGTCAGTTCGGACACGGCCCCATGGTGGCATCCCCGCGCCCGCCGCGGCGGAGCGTCAGGTGCCGGCGGGCGCCGGTTCGTCGCCGAGGGCGTCCCAGGGTTGGCGCTGCGGCCCGACCAGCTGGCCTTCGGGGCACAGCGTCCGGAAGTCGCACCAGGAGCACAGGCTGCCGGGGCGCGGCGGGAAGGCGCGGTCGGCGTCGGCGCCCGTACGCAGCGCCTCGGTGGCGGCGACCGCGTCGGCGGCGACCGACTCGGCGCGGCGGACGTGCCGGGCGATCGACTCCTCGGTGTGCTCGGCGACGGCGACCTGGCCGGTGGGCAGATGGTGCAGCTCGACCCGGCGGCAGGCCCGGCGCAGCATCCGCCCGGCGGCGAGCGCGTAGAGCGCCAGCGCCGGGGAGGACCGGGCGTCGACGTCGGTGAGGGGACGCCGGCCCGTCTTGTAGTCGACGACGACGAGCTCGCCGTCGCGCTCGTCGAGGCGGTCGACCCGGCCGGAGAAGGCCAGCGCGTCGGTGCGGGCGGCCACCGAGCGCTCGACGCCGCGCGGCTCGGCCGCCGGGTCGAGCCCGCTGACGTAGCCGGCGACCATCTCGGCCGCCCGTTCCCGCCAGCTCGCCGAGTGTGCGGCGTCCCGGAAGCCCTCCTCGACCCAGAGCAGCCGCGCGAGCTGCGCCGCCCGCGCCGGGGTACGCCGCTCGAACGGCTCCTCCCACCACCTGCGCAGCGTGTTGTGCACGCTCACGCCGACCGACGTGTGCGCCCAGGCCGGCCCCTTCGGCGGCTTCGGCCGGTCGAGATAGATCATCCGGTACCGGCGGGGGCAGTCCTCGTAGGCCGCCAGCCGCGACGGCGTACAGGCGAACAGCCTGCGGGGCATGCCGGCGAGCTCCATCTGTGCCATCGTCCGATCATCGCATCGGCCCGGCCCGGCGCCGCCGGTCAACCCACCGGTTCGGACACCGGGCCACCGATGGCCGCTCCCGCGCCGGGCGCCTCGGCGGGCCGGCCGGGTCGGC
>NZ_JALKFU020001274.1 GCF_023242965.2 Frankia sp. AgKG'84/4 | reverse complement strand
GCGCTGGCACGCGGGACGAGGCCGGCGGCGAGGACGGCGAGCGCCGCGGCGAGACCGGCGACGGCGAACACGACGCGGAAGGCACCCAGGGTGGGCTGCGGGCCGTGCGTGCTCGGCGCGGTCAGATGTCCGAGGACGGCGGCGACCCCGGCGCTGCACAGCGCCTGGCCGACCATGCGCAGCAGCACGTTGAGGCCGTTGGCGGCCGCCGTCTGGGTGCGGGGCACCGCCTGCATCGTCAGCATCGGCATCGCCGAGTAGGCCAGCGCGGTGCCCACCGCGACGACCGTCGCGCCGGCGATGATCGTCGGGATGCTGCCGAGGGTCGCCATCCGCACGGCGTAGCCGGCGACGAGGGTGGCGGTGCCCGCCAGCAGGGTCACCCGCGGGCCGCGGCGCGCGGTGATCCGCGCGGCCAGCGGCGAGAGCAGGACCATCGCGACGCCGCCGGGCAGCAGGCACAGTCCGCTGGCCAGCACCGACAGGCCCAGGCCGTAGCCGGTGTCGCGGGGGATCTGGACGAGCTGGGCGGTGGACAGCGAGTTGGCGTAGAAGGAGAAACCCACGAGCAGGGCGGCGAGGTTCGGGGTCAGCACCGCGCGGCGGCGGGCGAGGCGCAGGTCAACGAGCGGGTCGGTGGCGCGCAGCTGCCAGCGGGCCCAGCCGGTGAGGATGACCACCGCGGCGATCAGCGCGCCGGCCAGGCGCATGCTGGTCAGTCCCCAGGCGGCGGCCTTGGACAGGGCCAGCAGCAGGCACAGCAGGCCGGCGGCGAGCCCGATCGCGCCGGGCACGTCGAAGCGGGCGGGGGAACGCACCGGCGACTCGCGCACGATCAGCCACGCGGCGACGAGGTCGGCGAAACCGAGGGCGGCGGTGACCCAGAACAGCACGTGCCAGTCGGCGAACTGGATGATCATCGCGGCGAAGGGCACGCCGAGGCCGGCGCCGATGCCGACGGTGGCGCTCATCATCGCGACCGCGCCGCCGACCCGCTCCGGGGGCAGCTCGTCGCGCAGGATGCTGATCGACAGCGGCACCACCGCGAGGCAGGCGCCCTGCAGCCCGCGCCCGACGATCAGGAGCCATAGCTGGGAGGTCACCGCGCACAGCAGGGATCCGACGGTGAGCGTCGCCAGCGCGATCAGCAGCAGGCGCCGCTTGCCGAAGATGTCCCCCGCGCGGCCGAACAGCGGGGTGACGACCGCGCCGACGAGCAGGGTGGCGGTCAGCAGCCAGCTGACGTCGGAGACCGAGGCACCGGTCAGGCGCGGCAGGGTCGGCAGCAGCGGCACGATCGACATCTGGGCCAGCGCGGTGAGCGTGCCGCCGACGCCGAGCACGGCCGCGAGCCGCCGGGACCGCGCCGTGCGCGCCGGAGCCGGAGCCAGGGCTGAGGCCGCCGGGGCGGGCGGTGGTGCGCCTGGTTCGTCCACGGTTCTCCTCGGGTCGCAGCTCCGTGGCGTGGCCGGACACCCGATCGGCGCGTTACCACCCCCCAAAACAGTTAATGTCCGCCAACCATCTCCGGTCAACGGCCGCGACCCGCACCCCCCTGCCGAGATCGGTCGAACTCGCAGGTCACGGCCCCCAACGGTGGGGCCGGTGCGGCCGGTGGGGCCCCCGAAGCGCGGGGCACCTCGGTGGGCGGGGGCGTCCTGGCCGCTGCCGGTGGGCCGGCGCGGCGCGGTCCCTCAGCGGGTCGCGCCCGGCCAGGTCGAGGTCGCGGCGTCGGTGACGGGTGTCCCGGTGGGTTCGGTGTGGATGCGCCCGGAGGTCTCGCGCAGCGGGCGGCCGGTGCCACCCCAGCGGCTCTGGATGATCTCCGCGGCGATCGATACGGCGGTCTCCTCGGGGGTGCGGGAGCCCAGGTCGAGGCCGATTGGGGAGTGCAGGCGGGCGAGTTCGTCCTCGCGCAGGCCCTCGGCGCGCAGCTGGTCGAGCCGTTCGTCGTGGGTGCGCCGTGATCCCATCGCGCCGATGTAGCCCGCCGGGGAGCGCAGCGCCGCCCGCAGCAGCGGCACGTCGAACTTCGGGTCGTGGGTGAGCACGCAGATCACGGTGCGGTCGTCGATGGCGACCCGGTCGAGGTAGGCCGCGGGCCGCGCGCAGACGACCTCGTCGGCGGCGGGGAAGCGGGCCGCGGTCGCGAACACGGGGCGGGCGTCGCAGACCGTCACCCGGTAGCCGAGGAACCGGCCGACGCCCGCACCGCGGTGGTCCTCGGGCACGGCCGTGAGCAGGTCGGCGCCATGCTCGACGAGCGGGCGCCCGACGTCG
>NZ_JALKFU020001273.1 GCF_023242965.2 Frankia sp. AgKG'84/4 | reverse complement strand
CCAGCGCGCTGCGCCGCGCCGCCCTCGACGCCCGCACCCGCGTGGTCGCGGGGAAGGTTCTCGTGGTCGCCGGGCCGGTCGCGCTCGCCGCGCTGGGCACCCTCGCCGTCCTCGCGCCGGAACCGGGCGAGGGGATCACCGCGATGGACCTCGGCGGCTTCACCGCAGTCGCCCTGCTGGCCGCCATCGTGATCGTCAGTGTCGACCGGCGCCGTGACAGCCCGCTCGCGGCGGTCCTCGGCTGCGCGCCGATGTCCTGGTTCGGGCGCATCTCCTACGCCTTCTACCTGTGGCACTTCCCGGTGGCCGGCACCGTGCGCGACAAGCTCGGCGGCCGGCTGGACCCGGCCGCGCAGGTCCTGATCGCGATCGTGCTGAGCACGGGCCTCGCCGCCGCCTCCTACTACCTGGTGGAACAGCCGGTCCAACGCCGCCGGCCACGCTGGGCCGCCAGCCCGGCGGGCCCCACCGGCCTGCCTCGCGACGACCGGTCGGCGTCGTGGCCGGTTCTTCCGAGGGGGCGAATCGGACGCTGAGTCCTCGAGGGCGGCCGGTCTGACGCGCAGCCGGAGGGGAGCGAGGTGCGGTGGGGGCCCGGCCGGGCGACGCGGCCGGGTGCTGTGGCCGGTCGCCCGGGGCAGGCGGTGGGCTACTGGTGCGCCGCGGGGTTGGGGGTGAGCTGGCCGCGGGCGAGCCGGCCGAGGAAGTCGCTGTTGTCATAGAAGTGCTGCGTGTCGGTGAGGCGGAGGTCGTCGGTGACGTGGGCGACCGTCACGCCGTACATCTCGATGCGTTCGCCGGTCGGCTCGACACCCTTGTACGGCCCGCTGAAGGTGCCCCAGTGCCGCCACTTGAAGGTGATCACGGGCGGCGGCGAGTAGACCTCCAGGACTTCCCAGAAGAAGCCGCCCGGAAACGCCGTGTGAAAGACGTCATGCGACGACTCGAAGGATTCCTCGCTCGCCGAGTAGTAAGGGTTCTCGCCGATCAGGACGTTATAGCTGCCCTGCTCGGCCAGTTCGGCGCTGCCGAACCTGGGCCCGCCGTTGACACTGACGCTGACCTGGTCGGCAACCATGCTGACCCATTCGGTCGGGTTCTTCTTGTGGGAGAGCTCCATCTCGAACACCTGCACGACCCGCTCGACCACGTCGGCGAGTGATCCCGGGGCGTGCTGCGTGGTGCGCTGCGCCGGCATGGTCTGGTGGGACAGGTGATAGTCCGGCGGATGGCCATCGCGCCACGCCGCGTCCGGCATGGCGGCGATCACGGCTTCCCGGCCCTGTAGATGCAGCGGCTGATCGGCTGCAGTGTCGTCGGTCACTATGTCGTCCTCCGAGATCTGAAAACCGTGAGGTCACGGCCTTCGTGTGCCCGCGGCGACCCATTGGTCGCCAAGGCCGGAAGATTGTGACCGGATGTCGGCCGGTCCGATCTTCAGTGAAATTCCATCGGATTATGGGGCATGAAGCCCCAGTGTGGACAGAACACGGGACGAAGGTCCGTCTCCCGCGACGGCGTCTGATCCACGGCTCAGACGGAACACCGATCCTTTCCGGAGGTCGCCGGATCGCAGATGACGTCAGGTGATTCCGGTCGGCGCCGGAAATCCTGTTTCCGATCCGGCGGGAGGCCACACGAAGTCGCCCGCGGCGGTGGTCCGTGACAGGGACCGACGTCGCCGGGTCCCGGCGTGGCGAGGTGTCCGGGCCTACGCTGGGACGCCCCGCCGGCGCGCCCACGCCGCGATGCCGCGCGTGAGACCCGGCAACGGCGCAGGTCGGCGGTGCGACCCCTGTGGTATAGCCAGCATGGAGCAAAAGGGAACTATGTCACCTTCGGCATGACTACCCGGCCCGTGGTCATAACTGGCTAGTACATATCTGTTGGCCGGATACTCCACCCGACGCTGCGAGCCTCCGCTCGGCGCACCGGGCGGCCGCGTCCGGCGTCGCGTCGTCGAAGGGATCGAGATGGGCGATGAGGATCGATCGTTGATCGTCGGAGTCGATGCCGGCTGCGCGACGCTGCGTGACGCCGACAGGCTCGTCCAGTACCTGGTCGAGACGCTGGAGCTGCCGGCGGAGACGGTGGCCTGTACGCACCTCATCGACGTCGGCAGCCCGCACGTCGCGCTGTCCTTCGCGTTGCCGCCGGCCTGGCGCGACCCGCTGTCGTGGCGTCGGGTCGCCCTCCTCGCCGGTGACCTCGCCGCGGCCGGCCTGCGTGCGGCCCGACCGCAGACCCTGGTGGGGCCGGATGACCTGGGCGCGCCGCTCGCC
>NZ_JALKFU020001272.1 GCF_023242965.2 Frankia sp. AgKG'84/4 | reverse complement strand
CCGGCGGGCGGCGGGTCGGCGGGCGGCGGGTCGGCGGCCGAAGCGCCGGATCACCCGGTCAGCTGGCGTGCCGGGCCGCGAGGGCGGCCAGCACCATGATGATCGCGATGATCGTGAAGAGGAGCTGCGGAGACAGCGGCGAGGAGCGTCGCAGGTACTCCCGGGACGCGCGGCAGGTGGGGCACCGGCCCTCGATCACCAGCCCCGAGCAGCTGGCGCAGACCAGGTCTTCGCTGCCCATGCCCGCCTCCTTCCCGCCGCGACCCGTGACTCCGAGCGGGGCCCGTCGTCGATCGATCGACTTGTCCCACGTTACGCCCGCGCGTGGCCCTGCGCCCCGCCCTCGGCCATCACTTACCCGACCGCGGGCGCCTGATACCCGTCGGACGCCGCCGCCGCTGTCGCGAGTCGCCGCTGGTCCGCGGGTGCGATCCGGCCTGGCGGGCGCGCCCGCGCGGCTCGGCTCCGGCCACGTCCTACCATCTCCGTCACGGAATGTATGTTAAGCATTGCTTGACGTGAGGATGGTTCGGTGATCGTTCTGACTTCGGTGAGCAAGCGGTACCCGAACGGCGTCCGACCTGCCCTGAGCGACGTCAGCGCCGCGATCGGCCCGGGGGAGTTCGTGTTCCTCGTCGGCCCGTCCGGCTCGGGCAAGTCCACCCTGCTGCGGCTGCTCCTGCGCGAGGAGCGGCCGAGTGCCGGCCGCGTCGTCGTCGCCGGCCTGGATGTCGCCAGGATCCCGGACCGGCGGGTGCCGCGGCTGCGCCGGGCCGTCGGCTGCGTGTTCCAGGATTTCCGGCTGCTGCCGAACCGGACCGTGGCGGCCAATGTCGCGTTTGCCCTCGACGTCGTGGGTCGTCCCCGCCATGTCGTGCGCAGCGTCGTTCCCGAGGCGCTGAACCTGGTCGGCCTCGGTGACAAGGCAGCCAGCTATCCCGACGAGCTCTCCGGCGGCGAGCAGCAGCGGGTCGCCATCGCCCGGGCGTTCGTCGGCCGCCCGCGGGTGCTGCTCGCCGACGAGCCGACCGGCAACCTCGACCCGGCCACCAGCCTCGAGATCATGGGCCTGCTGGACACGGTGCACCGCGCCGGCACCACCGTCCTCATGGCCACGCACAACGCCGCTCTGGTCGACGCCATGCGGCATCGCGTGCTGGAGCTCCGGGAGGGCACCCTGGTCCGCGACGAGCCGGAGGGTCGCTATGACCAGGCCGCTGCCCCCGCCGCCGCACCAGCGCCGGCCGTCCCCGTCCAGGTCACGCTGCCCGAGCGGGAACGCAGCCCGTGGGCGGCGCCGTCGCGCGGACCGGCCGCCTGATGCGCCCGGGTCCGCTCGTGTCGCTGCTCTGGACGGGGCTGCGACGCAACCTGGCGATGACTGCGGCGGTGATCGTGACAGTCACGCTCAGCCTCGCGATGCTCGGCGCCGGCCTCCTGCTGCGAGCCCAGGTGCACACCATCGACCAGTTCCTGCTCGGCCAACTGGAAGTGGTCGTCGACCTCACCGACGACATCACTGCCGCGCAGCGCTCGGCGCTGGAGGACGAGATGCGCCGGGACCCGGCCGTCATCAGCGTCCGCTACGAGAGCAAGCAGCACGTCTTCGACCGGTTCCGACACGACTTCCGCGGCTCACCGGACGTCCTCGCCGGAGTCGGCCCCGACGACCTTCCCGCCGCGCTGCGATTGACCCTCGCCGATCCGCGGCAGTCACGCGACGTCGTCGTCGGTTACACCGGCCTCGACGGCGTGGAGGCCGTCCGCGACCAGCGTGCCCTGCTGGACCCCCTGTACCGCTTCCTCGACGCGTTCACCATCGGCGCCTTCACTCTCGCCGCCGTGCAGGCCCTGGCCTCCTTCGCGCTGATCTACACGATGATCCGGATTTCCGCGCACGGCCGCCGACGGGAGACCGCGATCATGAAACTGGTCGGGGCCTCCAACGGGACGATCCGGGCACCCTTCATGCTCGAGAGCGCCGTCGCGGGCCTGGCCGGCGGCCTCCTGGCGGGCGTCGCGCTGGTCGCCGCGAAGGTGTTCCTGGTCGACGGCCAGTTCTCCCGGCAGACGGCCTTCCCGCTGTTCGGCTGGTCAGCGGTGTGGGAGTCGGCAGCCGCCGTCGTCGCCGCCGGGGTGTTCGCCGCCGCGACGATGGCATCGATCGCGCTGCACCGGCATCTACGCGTCTAGGGCCTCCCGATCACCGGGCCCGCCCCGGCGTCACCATGTTTTTCGGTGTGGTTGGAGGAGGACGAAGAGGGAGTCGTCGAGGTTGAAGGG
>NZ_JALKFU020000075.1 GCF_023242965.2 Frankia sp. AgKG'84/4 | reverse complement strand
GCGCAGCGCCTCGACCCGGCTGCCCTCGGACAGGGCCATCAGCGCGGTGACGGCGAGCAGGAAGTCGCCCCGGGCCCGCGGGCTGCGCAGCGTCTCCTGCGCGAAGGCCTCGCTGCGCCGCCAGCCGCCGCGCGGCTGCGACGCGGACGTTCCCGGCGGGTGGGACAGGTAGCGCACGAGCGGGTCGGGCAGCATGACCACCCGCACCTCGGGATGGCGCGCGGCGCGGATCACCCACTCCCAGTCCTCGTGCAGGGTGCGCTCGGTGTCCCACGGAACGGCCCGCAGCAGCTCCCGGTCGCACAGCAGGGTGGACGAGCCCATCCCGAACCCGCTGTCACGGCGCAGCGAACGGCGGAACAGGAACTCCGACACGTCCTCGCCCGGGCCGCGCATCGCGCGCCGCGGGGCCACGTCGAGGACCGCGCCGGCGTCGTTGACGAGCAGCACCGGGCAGGAGACCAGCGGCAGCCGCGCCGAGCGCCGCGCCAGCCGGTAGGCGGCGACCTGGCGCTCCAGCTTGTCCACCAGCCACTCGTCGTCATCGTCGAGGAACGCGACGAGGTCGCCGGTGGCGCGGCGGGCGCCGATCATGCGGGCGCCCCCGGGACCGGCGTCGCCGCCGGTGGTGACGATGTCGACCAGCGGCTCGGCGCGCACGTCGGCCGCCAGCCCGTCACCGTCCGGGCCGTCGACGACCACGACGATCTGGACGGGCCGACAGGTCTGCCCGACCGCGCTGCGCACGGCCGCGGCGAGACTGCTCCGTCCGACCGTCGGGATCACCACCGTCACGGCGAGTTCGTCGACAGCGCTGGCCAGGTCCGGCGTCGTGGCGCCGCTGATGCCAGGCGCGGTCATGCCGCGGTGTCGGCGAGGTCCGCGGGCCGGGTGTCGCCGACCGGCTCGGCGCGCCCGGTGGCGCCGAGCAGCCCGTCGAACAGGTCCTGATAGCGGCGCGCGGTCTCGGCCCACGAGGTCGGGTCGGGGTAGTGGCGGCCGCACCGCGCCGGCAGCTCGCGCAGAGCGGCGAGCAGGGCGGGCACGTCGGCCGGCGGGACGAGGGTGGCGCCGGGGTACTGCCCGGCGATCTCGGTGAGCCCACCGACGTCGGTGACGACGACCGGCAGGCCGGCCGCCATCGTCACGTGCAGCGGTCCCGACGCCGAGGAGCGCCGGTAGGGCAGCACGACCGCGTCCGCGTTCGCGAAGTGGGAGTTCACCTCGACGTCGCTGACGTACCGGTTCACGAAGACGATGCGGTCGCGGTGGCGCGAACGCTCGATCATCCGGGCCGGCAGGGTGTGCCCCTCCCAGGTCTCACCGACGACGGTCAGCCGGAACCTGGCCACCTCGTCGTCCGTGAGCAGATCGAAGGCGGAAAGCAGGTCCTCCAGCCCCTTGTACGGCCGGATAGTCCCGAAGAACAACAGGTTGGTGACCCCGTCGTGGCGCCGAGGCGCCGGTACACCGGCGCTTCCGGCGTGCTGACCATAGGGACCGTGCGGAATCACCGCGATCGGCCGCCCGAGGCTTCCGAAACGCTCCCGCACCGCGGCGGCGTCATGCTCGGAATGCACGACCATGGCATCGGCCCGCCGCAGCAGCGCCGGGAGAACCCGGTCCACGTAGGCGGCCACGCCTGGCCGGGTCGCTTCACCGGTGTCCTGCGTCTCGTGGAATTCCACGACGACCTTGGCGCCACGGGCCCGGGCGAGCGCGGCGATGGCGAGATAGCTGTGCAGAACCGTTCCGGTCCACCACTGCAGGACGACCACGTCGGGCCGTTCCCGGCGCAGGAAAGCGAGCGCCCGCGCCATCGTCGGACCCCAGAACCAGTCGACGCCGTCGAACACCGGAACGGTGTCCGGATACTGCTGGTTCACGATGGACGCGTCGCCGACGCGAGCGCGACCTGGATAGAACCTGGCGGGCAGCAGCCGACGCATGAGCACTGTCGAGGTGCGCAGGTTCTCGGTACGGTCGAAGGTCTGGGTCAGCTGATGGGTGTAGTAGCTGATACCGGAGACGAATTCCCAGCCGGATCCGACGATGCAGACCCGCGGGCCCGCCGTCCCCGTGGTGCCGGCCGCCGCGCCGTCGGCACCCGCCGCACCCAGGGGGCCGACCGTTGCCATGGCGCTGACGGTGCCGCCGGCGCCGACCGTCGTGACCGTCGCCGGACGCCTGGATGACCTGCGGCGCAAGCGCTTTCCTTGGTCATCGCTGGCATGCCGCTGACGGGACTCGACGACGATCGTCCGCAGCACCCGCAGCCCGTCGGAGAAAGCATTGAGATTGCTGACACCGAACATGCGCCGGTGCTCGAAGCTCGGCACTTCGGCGACCCTCAGGCCGGCCCGCGAAACCCGCATGTTGATCAGGGTCTCGACCTCGAAGCCATCGCCCCACTGGCCGACGGTGCCGTGCTCGCCCGGATCGAGGGCGAGGAAGGGCAGACAGTGCCGCCAGAAGGCGTTGTAGCCGTAGCAGAGGTCGGAGAAGTCACTGCCGATCAAGGTGTTGACCAGCCCGTTCAGTGCGGCGTTGCCCACCCGGCGGAACCGGGTGATGTCGCTGCTGCCGCCGCCCGCACGAAACCGGGAGCCCTTCGCGTAGTCCGCGCCGGCCGTCAGCGCGGCGACGAAGGCCTCGATCTCACCCGGGTCCGCGGAACCGTCGGCGTCGAGCATGACGATGACGTCCCCGGTGGCAGCGGCGAAACCGCAGGCGAGTGCATTTCCCTTGCCGCGCCGGGTCTGATGAACGATGACCGCGTCCGGTCGCAGCGAACGCGCCACCTCGATGGTGTCGTCGGTCGACCGTCCGTCGACGACAATGATTTCAGCGTCCGCCGGCAGTCTGGCGAAGACGTGCGATAGGTTTCGCGCCTCGTTCAGCGTGGGAACGACGATACTGATCGACGGCGCGCCGTCAGAACTACTCAACGCTTCACCCCGATTACAAACGTTGGTTCGCGATCCGTACCTCAGCCAGAGATCGCGCGGACACCGTAGAGGCGTAGGCCTGGAAGGGCCGCCGCTGGCACGAAAATAGGCACGCCGAGATCCCTCTCGACCGCGACTCCCCCTCGACTCCGCCGGCAAGGGTTTTCCCTCGACCCCGCAGAGATTCCTTAATATTCCCCGTCTTGACGCAAATCCTAGCACGGAGGCAAGCGCCACCTCGGTGACGCTCAGCACACCCCGTATCGGATAGATGCCAGCCACGTTAAAGATTGGATCATTGTGGAGCGGGCAAGAACGGCGGACGGCGACCCTCGACGGGGGCGGCCAAACCCCGTAGCTACAGCACCTTCCATCGATCACCTGGAATTCGATCGTGGCCGGCCACGTCGTATTCCAGTCCCTCCGGCGAGCCAAAGAATTTCACCTTCCGTCGTGAAGCCCGCGCGGAACGAATCAATTGTGGCTCGCGTCACCGCTTGGCCGACAGAACACCGCACCGGCCCCACACCCAATAACCGCTGGTCAGACCCGCTATAAGCGCCCGACGGAGCACGAACCGGTCGACATGGGGCCCGTCGGTTGCCACCCCATACGCTCCACGACTTCCGATCAGCGCCCGCCGTTCCTGGCGCTACAGCAATCATGTCGAACAGATTTCGTTCATTTGCTCATATCCGACACCATCCAGGACTCAGGGTCCCCCGTCCGGGCATCACCCACGTCGATCCGGCCGCCCCACCGCACCAGGCGCGCCCTCGGCCCCGCGTTGGCTCGATCGGGACCACGCCGCGCGGCGGCGGCCACCGTCAGGCCACGAGGGCCCTCACCCCGCACGGCGAGCTGGCCCCGCCCCGGCCGACCCTTCCCGGCGCCGCCCATCGCGGATTCGGCACAAGGGGTGACCCCTGCTCGATCGGGGCCAGCGCGGCCCGCCGGCCGCGACACCGCCACGAGGAGTGGTGACGCGGGGTCGTGGTCGACCGGCAGCAGCCGAACCGCACCAGGATGCTGCCGATCTTTTTAATCCGGCAGCTTTTCCGCCAGAGTCGGCAATAGTCGAGATTCACACCTCGACTCGTCGAGCGGCGACAGCACCACCGTTGAACTTCGAGCCTTCCGTACCTATCAACACCTATCAACGCGACAGGCCACCGACCATGCGGTTCCGCGGCAGCAGACATTCACCCCCGCCGCCCGGAGCCCGCAACGAGCTTTGATACTCTCCAGCGAGACGGATTGTCGAAGAGGGTCACCCGCCGACGAAGAGGTGACCGGCTAACCGTGCGTCCGCGACCTCGAGTCGCCGGGGAGACCCCTTTCGGTCCGTCTGGCCACGGTTGACTTCGCTCATCGTGCACTTCGCATCGACCGAACGCGTTTAGAGGAACGCAATACGGCAGCCAGTTTGCATCGGGGGATCATGACTGGATTGACATGGTGATCGAAGCCGGCGTACACCCCACCGCAACGCCCCTGTGGCGCATCGCGGCCGCTTCCTTCGTACCGCAGGAACGACGGGCTCTCCTCGACCGTCCGCTCCGCCGCCTGCCGGTGGCGGCGATTCTGCTGACGCAGGCCCTCCTGACTCTGCGGCTGCACAATCTCGCCAACCCGGACGAGGCTCTCTACATCGACGCGGGGCATGCCTACCTCAGCCAGTGGCACGGCGGTCCGCCCGCTCGCGACTACGGCAGCTACTTCTCCGGATTTCCCTACGCCTACCCGATCATCGCCGCCGCGATCGACAGTGTCGGCGGCCTGGCGCTCGTCCGCCTGGTCAGCCTCGTCCTGATGCTCACCGCGACCTGCTGCGTGGGCCTGATCTCCGCGCGGATCGCGGGACCGGTCCACGCCAGGGCGGCCCAGCTCCTGGGGATGGCTCTGGCCGCGCTGTCGGCCTCCACGCTCTTCGTCGGGAACCTCGCGACCTTCGACGCCCCCTGCTGCACACTGGTCCTCGTCGCCGTCACGCTCGCGGTCACGCGGACCGGCAACCTCTCGGCGCTGCTGGCCGGCCTCGCCGTCGCCGGCGCGGCGATCTTCAAGTACACGGGTGGAGCGTTCCTTCCCGTCGTGGCGGCCCTGGCCTTCCTGGCGACCAGGCCGACGACCCGCGGCCTGCTCCGCACCGGCGTCGTCTGCCTCACGGGCGGGTTCTTCCTCGTCGATGTCTACGTGCTGGAGCGAGGCTTCATCGGCGCCGGCATCGCCTTCACCACCTCCAGCAGGACCGCCGAAAGCCACCGAAGCACGGGCCTGCTGCTGTCGGAGTTCGCCCGAGGCGCAGGCGTCCTGCTGCTCATGAGCATCGCCGGGCTCCTCGCGCTCCACCACTGGCGCCGTGCGACCAGAGAGATACTGCTCGCTCTCGCGCTGCTCGCCGCCGGCCTGGCGATACCGACCAGCCAGCTCCGTCTGCACGAGTACACCTCCTTCAACAAGCACGCCGTGTTCTTCGCACTGTTCGCTGCGCCCGTCGCAGCGCAGACCGTGCTGATCAGAAGCCGCGTTGCGCGACTCCTGGTCGTCCTACCCGCCGCGTACCTGGCGCTCGTCATGGCGCTCGCCCACTCGGCGTTCATGTTCAGCGAATGGCCGGATCCAAGCCACGTGATGACGGCCGTGAACAAGGCAAACCGGCCCGGCACCTACATCGGCGTGGGCGCCGACGAAATAGGCTATTACGAGAAATCCCAGCCCCAGTTCAGGTGGACCGAACCGTGGGCACTCTATGGTGCTGGCCCGGACGCCGTCCGGCGGGCCATCGTCAGCAACACCTATGCCGGAGTCTTCTACACCTCCGGCAGCAGCGGCACCCAGAGCCTGGACGAGAACACCGCGCTCGTCGCCAGGCTCCTCACGTCGAACCCCAACTACGAGCTCGTCGGGACGTGGCCGAAGCACAAGTACGACCTCAACCGGTGGTACCTCTGGCTGCGGAAGCCGGCGGCAGGCTAATCGATCCCATGTCTGCTGTTCACGTGGCGCCGAGCGCCCCCGCCCTACCACCGCTCCCGGTCGACGCGAGCGCATCGGATCGTGGGTTCCGGAGTGACATTCAGGGCCTCCGGGCCATCTCCGTCGTCCTGGTCGTTCTTTACCACCTGAAGGTCGCCGGATTCACCGGAGGCTTCGTCGGGGTGGATGTCTTCCTCGTCATCTCCGGATTTCTGATCACCGGGCAGCTGCTTCGGGTGGCGCAGCGCCCACCCCACCGTGTCCTGGCGGACTTCTATCAGCGACGGGCCCGGCGGCTCCTGCCGTCGGCGGCAGTTGTGGTCCTGTGCACGACAGTTGCCTCGCGGATCTGGGCGCCGCCGCTTCAGACCAGGTCCACCGGCATCGACGCCGTCTACACCGTCTTCTACGGCCTGAACTACCGGCTGGCCGCCGACGGCATCGACTACCAGCGGTCGGGCAGCACACCCTCGCCGCTACAGCACTTCTGGTCGCTCGCCGTCGAGGAGCAGTTCTACCTCTTCTGGCCGATCGTGGTGCTCGCGACCGTGGCCCTCTCTCGTCGACGCTGGCCGGTCGCCCTCCGGATCATCCTGCTGCTCACCACCGTCGCCTCGTTCCTGGTCTCCCGTCACCTCACCGTCAGCGACGCGCCGCTCGCCTATTTCTCGCTGCAGTCCCGCGCGTGGGAGCTCGGTGTCGGGGCCGTGCTCCAGGTCTTCGTCGCGGCCGCGCGCCAACTCCCCTCGCGGGCCGCCGACCTCGCCGCGGGAACCGGAACCGTCCTCATCGTCCTGGCGGCACTCACGTACGACGACAGCACGCCCTTTCCCGGCCAGGCAGCCCTGCTACCGGTCGGCGGAGCGGCACTCGTCGTCCTCGCGGGCCTGCGGCACCCGACCTGGCTGGAGCGCGCGCTGCTCAGCCGATCCCCCGTGCAGCGTCTGGGCGCGTTGTCCTACGCCCTGTACCTGTGGCACTGGCCGCTGATCGTCCTCGCCCCGGCAGTTGTCGGACATGCCCTGAGCTGGCCGGAGAAGCTCGTCGTCGTGCTGGTCGCGGTCGTGCTGTCGCAGCTCACCCAGCTGTTCATCGAACAGCCGACGAGGCGGGCCGCCGTGAGTGGCCGCGACTGGCTGGTGGGCGCCGCACTGATCTCCCTGACGACCGCCACCGTCGCGATCCTGCTGGTGTCCAACGCGGTCTCGGTCCTCACGGTGCCACCGGTCGCGGGGGCCCCAACCGGCGCCGGCCAGGGGCGGGACCCACTCGCCGGGGCGAGAACCGGCGGGCAGGTGACGCCGACGGTCCTGCACGCCGGCAGGGACACGCCCGCCTATCCCTCGGAGTGCATCGTGGACCTCCAGGGCAGCGCCTCGCCGCGATGCCTCATCGGTCCCGACGGAAGGCTGAGCGCGCGACCCATCACCTCCGATCGCATCGTTCTGCTGGGCGACAGTCATGCAGGTCAGATCTTTGATCCGCTGTTGGCGATAGCGGCGAGCCAGGGCTGGTCCGTCGAGGTCCTCACCAAGGTGGGCTGCCCGATCGCGGACGTCGACCTCCACAGCGCGGCACTGCGTAGGTCCTACGACGAATGCGGTGACTGGCGGCGGGCGGCAGTTCGCCGACTCGCCACGGAACCGCCGCCCAGGATGTTCGTCCTCGGGCAGCTGAACCGTTACGACCTCGCCGGAGACACGCTGCGACGAGGGTGGGCGAAGACCCTGTCCGACCTCGCCGCCCTCGCGCGGCCGATCGTCTACCTGCAGGACACACCGGTTCCCGGCGCCGACATACCGACCTGTGTCTCCGGAGCCCTCGACGACTGGCGCCACTGCGAATTCCCGTCGTCGCCCGCCCTGCTGCCGGACGCCCTGGCGCTGGGGCCGCCGAGAGGCGTGAGCGTGCTCGACGTGAACAGCTATCTCTGCCCGCGAGCGGCCGCCCGGTGTCCCGCGGTGCGCGCGGGAATTCTCCTCTACCGAGACGATTCACACGTCTCCCGCACCGCCATGTTGGCCCTTACTCCGATCATGCGGCAGGAGCTTGTGAACGCCGATCTCATCCCTGGCCAGAAGAAGGCCCTCCCGCCGGCGGGATAGCTCCAGGGCCGCCGGCATCCGGACGATGCCTGATCCGACTCCATGCATCCAACTGGCTGGGGGACCAGAGATGTCACACACGACCATCGTGGTACCGACCTTCAACGAGAGCGGCACCATCGCGGAGCTCGTCGACCGGCTCAGCACCGTGTTCTCCAGGCGCGACGCCGAGATCCTCTTCGTCGACGACTCCAACGACGACACGCCTGCGGTCATTCAGCACGTCGCCCGGGACTGTCCCCTGCCGGTCAGGGTGATCCACCGTCCGTGCGGCGAGCGGTCTGGCGGGCTCGCCGGGGCCGTCCTGCGAGGAATTCAGGAAAGTGAAAGCCGCTACGTCGTCGTCATGGACGGTGATCTTCAGCATCCGCCGGAACTGGCCGAGCATCTCGTCACAGCCGCCGAAGACGGACCGGCCGACGTCGTCGTCGCGTCGCGTTACCTGGCGGACGGCGACGTGGCGGGTCTCGGATCGGGAGCCCGAAAGGCGGTATCGAGCGCCAGCACGATGCTGGCCCGCGTCGCCTTTCCCCGCCGTGTCGGCCGCGGCTGCACCGATCCCATGACCGGCTTCTTCTGCGTGCGCCGATCCGCGCTCGACCTGAACCGGCTACGTCCCCGCGGCTTCAAGATCCTCCTGGAGATACTCGCCCGGCACGAGTTGGCGGTGGCCGAAGTTCCGCTTGTCTTCGGGGTGAGGACGTCCGGCAGCAGCAAGGCGTCCCTGCGCAACGGTCTCGCCTTCCTGCTGCAGATCACGTCTCTCCGGCTGGGTACGACGGCTCGGCTTGCCCTGGTCGGCGCGGCCGGGCTCCTGCTGAACCTCCTCGTCATGGCCGCGCTCATCGCGCGGGGATCCTCCTATCTCCTGGCCGCCACGGCGGCCACGGAGGTCTCGATCGCGGTCAACTTCTGTCTCCGGGAGAAGCTGGTCCACCGTGATCCGCGCCGCCGCCGATACTCGCGGCGCACCCGCGCGCTGCAGTTCCTCGCCTACAACAACATCGACGCGCTGCTGCGGGCGCCGCTGCTCGTCCTTCTCGTCGACAACGTCGGCCTGGCCGCGGTCCAGGCGCAGGCCATCACGATCATGGGATCGTTTCTGCTGCGCCGCGCGGTGAACCAGAAGTTCACCTATCGGCAGCGTGGCCGCCGCAGCGCACCGGCTGTTCCACCACGCGACGACCAGAAGTACCTCTACGTCGGGCGATACCAGCACCGGTGGATCTTCTGGGCGCAGGCGGTGGCGTTCGGCGGAGTCGCGGTCAGCACCATCGGACTCGCCCGCAACTCGCGGTGGACACTCGTCTTCTTCCTTCCCCTGGCCGTCATCCTCGCCGAGCAGGTTCTGGCGCTGCGCACCTCCACGTTCAGCAGACGCATCACCCTGCCGGACCACCTGTTTCTGGTCGAGACCTACGCGCCTGCCCAGCACCCCTCGGTCGATATCTTCCTACCGACCGCCGGTGAGCCCGCGGACCTGCTCCTGAACACCTACGACCATGTGCGCGGAATCGACTGGCCGGGGCGCGTCGAGACCTTCGTCCTGGACGATGCCGGGCGACCGGAGGTGGCGGAGCTGGCCCGCCGGTTCGGGTTCACCTACCTGGCCCGGCCCGGCAGCGAGTTCAAGAAGGCCGGCAACCTGCAGTACGCCTATCAACGCAGCGATGGCGACCACATCGTCATCCTCGACGCCGACTTCGTACCCAGGAGGGACATCCTTCGCGAACTGGTGCCGTACCTGGCGGCCGATCCCCGGGTCGGGATCGTGCAGAGCCCGCAGTACTTCTCGACTGGTCCCGAGCTGTCCTGGCTGGAACGATGCGCCGGCGCGACACAGGAAATGTTCTACCGCTTCATCCAGCCTTCGCGGGACGCGGTCGGCGCCGCCATCTGCGTGGGCACCTCGGCGCTGTACAGACGAGCCGCGCTGGACGCCATCGGCGGCTTCCCGCTCATCGGCCACAGCGAGGACGTCTTCACTGGTGTGGAGATGGGCCGGCGGGGATACCAGGTCCAGTACGTTCCGGTCATCGTCAGTCAGGGCAGGTCGCCCGACGACCTGTTGGCCTTCATCAGTCAGCAGTACCGCTGGTGCGAGGGTTCACTGGCGCTACTGACCGATCCCGACTTCCATCAGGACACCTCTCTCACCGGGCTGGCGCGGGTGAGTTTCTGGTCGGGGTTCCTGTACTACCTGACCACCGCGGTGAGCGCCGTCGTCGCTCCGCTCGGGCTGCTGTCCATGATCTGGATCTTTCCCTCGCGGGTGTCGA
Source organism: Frankia sp. AgKG'84/4 (assembly GCF_023242965.2). Lineage (GTDB taxonomy): Bacteria > Actinomycetota > Actinomycetes > Frankiales > Frankiaceae > Frankia. Next base: position 4,658 of record NZ_JALKFU020000075.1, on the reverse strand, counting down.
GCAGCAATGCCATACCCCTGGTCGGCGCGACCCTCTTCTGGCTGGCCGTCTACCCGGTGGTCGCCAGCTCGCGCTGGCGGTTCGAGGTCCTCCGGGTGCAGGTGATCTACGGTTTCGCCCACCTCTTCTGCCTGTTCGATCTGCTCCGGGGCCGACCCGCCGAGTGGGTCGCGACGAACGTGCGCGGTTCGCGGCGGCGAGGCCCCTCCACCCGGGTCACGCTCGCGATCTGCCTCTACCTCGGCGCGACGCAGCTGGCGATCTTCGGTGGCCTGGCGCGTGGCGCCCTGGAGTTCGGCCCCGGACGGTACTGGGCGAGCGTGCTACTCGCCGCCCTGGGCGCCTACATCTATCTGCCGACCTGGTGGCTCGCCGTCGTATCGCTGGTCGGAACCGGCGAGAGGCCGGCGGCCAGCGTGCCGGCCGCGCCGCCGCACCTGCCTGAGCCGCGCGGCAGCCGCGATTCGGCTGACACCGCACCGATCGCGTTCGTAGCCGGCTTCAACTCGGTGCCGCGGTTCGACTCGGTGCCGCGGTTCGACTCGGTGCCGCGGTTCGACTCGGTGCCGCGGTTCGACAACGACCAGCGTTCCAGGCCGGGTGCGCGCCGCGAGTAGCCAGCGGTGGCCGGAGCGCCACGCCGCTGCGACGTGGCGCCCCCGCGCTCAGGCGTGGGCAGGCTCCGTCAGGTAGCGCCTGCTCACCTCCACGCAACGCTGGTTGGAGTCGAGACGCCAGTCCTGTTCCTTCTTCTCGCTGAAGAAGAGCAGGCCTCCGAGCCGGGGGAAGCTGCGACTGCGGTAAAGGTTCTCGAGCCACTGCGCCTTGCCGGGATTCTCGGCGCAGCCGATCTCGCCGATCTCGAAAGGGGCCGTCCGATGCAGGCTGGTAAGCCTCGCGTACATCGGCCCGATCAGGGCCTGTGCTGAGACGAGCGGAGTTCCATCGCTGTTCCAGCCCCAGTTGTAGCCGTCAAGCCCGATGATGTCGACGTATTCCTCGCCGGGCCAGTACCGTTCGACCGGTATTCCGCCGACGTCGTTCATGTTGGCACAGAACATGAAGCGGGTGTTGGTAGCGCCGGCCGCGCGCGCCGCGTCGACGACATGACGCCAGCCGCGGATCCAGTCATCGACGCTCGCAACGTTGCTCGTCGCGCTCGCCACCGTCCATGGATACCAGTTTCCGTTCATTTCGTGGAACAGTCGAACGGTGACCGAACCCGGATATGATCCGCTTTGCGAGAAGAAGTCATGCAGTCTGGCGTCGTGGGCGCCGGACATGATGTCCCGGAAGTTGACGTTCCATGCCTCCCAGCCGACGATGCAGTCGTAGACGGGGCTGGTCGAGAGGCCCGCGATCTGGCTGGCGACGCTCTGGTTCCAGCCGCCGTCCCAGGCCTGGAACCAGGAGAACAGCGGCAGCCTGGCGCCGAGCCTGCGCTCCAGCGTCCGGTGGTTCGTGACCAGATCCGCATCGCCACCCACCCAGGCCCCGAACCGACATCGGCGATGAAGGGGCGGCAGGTCCAGACCGCTGTCACTCAGGAATGTGTCCGTCGCGCCTTTCAGCGCCGGAAACGCGGCCGCGCCGGCTCCCACCAGACCGGCGGTGATCAGAAAGGAACGGCGCCGCAGCCGAGCGAGGATCGGCGGGTGTTCGGCCGCCGGTCCGCCCTCGACGTTTCGACTATCTTCCGACGTCACTACCCGCTCCCAGACTGTTCATGGACCGGAAGCTGGGACCAACGAGGTGACTATTCCGCCTCATTCTGTTCCCTTACCCTGGCTTCGCCGGCGACGGAGACTCACGACTGGCTGCCTGCATGATTCTATCCATGCGGCACGGAGTCCCCCGCAGACTCGCCGGCTCCGCGGATCCAGGTGACAACCGATGCGATGCGGGTAGATGCAAGGCGGCTCTCGCGGCGAAGTTCATTTCTACCGACACCGAAAAAGCCGGCGCAGCATCAAGGCACGGGCCGCGCCGCAATGGCGGGGCGCCCCTACCCGTCCGGTCAGACCGACCGGACGGGTGCGGAGCCGGAAGAGCTCAGTACGCGCCCTCGCGGCGGAGCACCGCGAAGACCGTGCGCCACAGGATGTAGAAGTCCAGCGGCAGGGACCAGTTCTGGACGTAGCGCAGGTCGAGGCGGACGGACTCGTCCCATTCGAGGTCCGATCGGCCGCTGATCTGCCACAGGCCGGTGAGGCCGGGCTTGACCATCAGGCGGCGGTGGACCTCGTCCTCATACTTGGCGACCTCGCTCGGCAGCGGTGGGCGGGGACCCACCAGCGACATCGTGCCGTTGGCGATGTTCAGCAGCTGCGGCAGCTCGTCGAGCGACCATTTGCGCAGGACCTTGCCGACCCTGGTCACCCGCGGGTCGTCGCGCATCTTGAACAGCAGGCCCTCGCCGCGCTCGTTGAGGGACTCCAGTTCCTTCTTGCGCTCCTCCGCGTCGATGTACATCGAGCGGAACTTGAACATCGTGAAGTGCTTGCCGTCCAAGCCCACCCGGACCTGACGGAAGATCGCCGGGCCCCGGCTGGTGAGGCGGACGGCGAGCGCCAGGGTGATGAACAACGGCGAGCACAGCAGGAGGACCGTCAGCGCGACGCTGCGGTCGAACAGCCCCTTGACCGCCCGACGGGCGCCGGAGAGCTCCGGCTCCTCGATGTGCAGCAGCGGCAGGCCGGCGACCGGACGGATCGAGATCCGCGGGCCGGTGACGTCGGTGAGCGCCGAGGAGACGAGCACGTCGACGTCGCTGCCCTCGAGCATCCACAGCACCCGGCGCAGCGTCTCGCCATCCATCTGCGGGCTGATCGCGACGGTGGTGGCGTGGGTGGCACGGATCGCGGTGTGCAGGCTCTCGGAGGTACCGACGATCGGCACGCCGAGAAGGTCGAAGCCACCGCGGTCGGAGTAGTCGTGACTGTGCCGGCCGGGGGAACGGTCGAGCACCACGCCGACGACGGACCAGCCGGCCGAGGGGTCGCGCCGGGCCAGGCGGACCAGGGACGCCGCGGAGTCACCGGCGCCGACGACGAGCACGCGGTGCAGCCCGCGACCGTTGCGGCGCATCCGGTGCAGGTAGCCGCGGGCGGCGAAGCGGCCGAGGACGGTGAGTATCAGGGCGGCCGGGAAGGCGATCAGAACGTAGGCGCGGGCGAGCTCGGCCTTCGTCGCGTACGACACCACGGCCACGACCGCGGTGAGGTGCGCGGCGGAGTTGAGGATCCGGCGGAACTCCTCCGAACCGTTACCGAGGAACCGACTCTCGTAGGCGCGGCCGAGGAACAGCGAGAGCACCCAGACCAGCGGCAGCACGACCGACATCGCCAGGTACGGCGTTACCGACACGGGCTTCAGGTCGAACTTGATCAGCCCACCGAAGCGCACCAGGTAGGCGACGCCGGCGGCGATCACGCAGGCGGCGGCGTCCAGCGCTAACACCAGCCAGCTGTACCTGCGCTCCCACGGCACGCGGGCCCGGTAGCCGTCGAAGGTGGCGTCGTCCTGCTCCTGCGGGGGCCTGGGGGCCGGTGTCCGGCCGGTCGCGGCCTCGGCCGCCCGCGCGTCGACCGGATCGAGGACGGCGGTGCGCACGCGGATCCGCTGCATCGGAATCGTGCGATCCGACGGGGCGAGGTCCAGGTCGTCCTCGTCGATCTCGCCCCGCAGCAGCGGGTCACGCACAGTAAACGGCGGTCGCAGCGAGCCGCGCACACCACCAGAGTCGGGCGTATTGTTGTTTTTGTCCGAATTAGGCGATCCGGACTGTGTCGTCGGATCGTCCGGTCTGTCGATCCTGCCGCGGCTGAAGACAGTGTCCGTCATCTGGCAGACCCCCCACGGTCACGGCCCCGCCAGCTGGCAAGGACGGAGTGCGGGCCGGGCGACATCAACGGCGCCAGGCAGGGCCGATGCCCCGACGACGCGGATGGCGAGGTGCCTGGCCAACGGCCGAGCCCCCCCGAACCCGACGATGTGCCGGTCCGGCGGACTCCGTCCGGCCGGCACTGTGTGTACACGACAACTCTAACGTCCCGGCATTGGCAGATCTACGGAGGTATCACAGGATGGATCGTTGACGTGACAAAAATCGCTGCTTGGCCAATTCACGGCAAAATCCGCGCGGGCCAAACTTACTCCGTCAACGGTCGATCCGACAGGACCCGACCACCAAACGCGACGGACGCCACTTAGTGGGACGAAACGGCGAGCTGGCCAGGCATCTGTGCAGGTCACCGAACGTCTGTCGGATTCCCGACCGATCGGTTCAGGCGCGACCAGACCCGGGATTTCCCCCACACTTCCGACCAACCACCGGCCAACACCCCGAAACGCCCGACGGGCATACCACTGGTCCGAGGGAGAACCGACGGGCCCGCTCAACGGCGGGCCTACGACGACAGACGGGATGTCAGCTCATCATGACGTCAGGTAGTCACGGAGGAGGCGCTCACCCGCGTCGATCGCGGCGAGTTCGACGTACTCGTCCCGGGTGTGGGCGAGGTTCGGGTCGCCCGGACCGTAGTTGAGGGCCGGGATGCCGAGCTCGGCGAAGCGGGCGACGTCCGTCCAGCCGTACTTGGCCACGGGGATGCGGCCCGTGGCGGCGACGAAGGCCGCGGCCGCGGGCGCGGCCAGGC
>NZ_JALKFU020001271.1 GCF_023242965.2 Frankia sp. AgKG'84/4 | reverse complement strand
GCGCGAGACGCCCGGGCGAGGCAGACGCCGGCTGGCCGCGGCCGCGCACGGCGATCGGCTTCGGCGTCGACGGCCGGCCCTTCGACCCGGGCGGTGCCCGTCTCGTACCCGACTCCGAACCCGGCCCCCCGCCATGCTGAGCCGTCCGAATGTGCTGAGCCGTCCGAATGCGCTGAGCCGTCCGAATGTGCTGAGCCGTCCGAATGTGCTGAGCCGTCCGGATGCGCTGAGCCGTCCGAATGTGCTGAGCCGTCCGGATGCGCTGGGCCGGCCGATCGGACTGGGCCGGCCGATCGGACTGGGCCGGCCGATCGGACTGGGCCGGCCGATCGGACTGGGCCAGCACGGAGCCACCACCAGGGCACGACCAGGGAGACAACGGCGATGAGCACCTCCGTCCTGTCCGTGTCCGCCACGGACGCCGACTGCGTCACCGGGATCGGCCGGGCGCTCGTCGCCGCCGCGCCCGGCGACACCGTCGCCGTCCGCCCGGGGCACTACCGCGAGGCGCTGGTGTTCACCCGCGACGTGATCCTCGTCGCCGAGGAGGGACCGGGCAGTGTCGTGCTCGTGCTTCCGCCCGGGGCGGCGATGCTGGTCGCCGGCGGCCAGGTCTGGCTGCGGGACCTGGTCCTGCACGGCGGCGACGACGAGTTCCCCCTCCTGCAGGTGGCCGGGGGGGAGCTGCTGATGGACGGCTGCGAGCTGCGCGCCGCGGGGGCCGCCGCGGCGCACCTTCGCGGCGGATCGGCGTCGCTGCGCGGCGGTCGGATCACGAACACCGCGGGCGCCGGCGTGGTCATCGACGCCGGGCACGGCGAGTTCACCGACGTGGAGATCGAGTCCACCGGCGGCCCCGGGCTGGTGCTGGCGGGCACGGCGGCGCCGGTGCTGCGGGGCTGCGGGATCCGCGGCGTCGACGGGATCGGCGTGCTGGCCACGGGCAGCGGGTCGCCGCTGCTGGAGGGCTGCCGGATCGGTCCGGTCGGCGGCGTCGGCGTCCTCGCCCAGCAGGAGAGCCGGCTGCGCCTGGTCGGCACGGAGATCCGCGGCGGCCAGGCCGGCCTGCTCACCGCCGACTCGGCGGCCCCGACGGCCGACCGCTGTCTGCTGCGGGAGGCCGCCGGCCACGGGATCATCACCCGCGACCGGTCCGCCCCGCGGCTCACCGGCTGCGTCATCGAAGCACCCGGCGGCCACGGTCTGCACGCCGCCGGCCGCTCCGCGCCCACGCTGGAACGGTGCGAGATCCGCGGCAGCGGCGCGGCCGGGATCGTCGCCGACGAGCACGCCCGCCCGCGGCTGCGCGGCGGTGGGCTCACCGGCTGCGGCGACGTCGGGGTGCTGCTCGTCGGGGAGTCGGCGGCGAGCCTCGACGACGTGCGGGTGCGGTCCAGCCCGATCGGCGTGGCGATCGAGGCCGCGGCCGCGCCGGAACTCGCCGGCCTGAACATCGAGGACGTCACCTACGGCGTGCACGCCACCGGTGGGGCTGGGCAGATCACCGGCGCCGGCGTGCACGGCGCGCGCCGCGCGGGGATCCGCTTGGCGGGCGAGGCCACCACGGTGCTCGACAACGTCCGGGTCAGCGCCGGCCGGATCGGCATCGAGATCGCCGAGCGGGCCGCGCCCGACCTGCGCGCCGTCGAGGTCGACGGTGCCCGCGACACCGGCGTACTCGTCCGCGACCACGCCCGCCCGCGCCTGGCCGGGATCCGCGCGCACGGCACGGACGGCCCCGGCATCGTGCTCGCCCCCGGAGCCGGCGCGCACATCACCGACGTCGAGGTCGTCGGCAACCGCGATGCCGGGATCGTCATCGAGACGGTCGAGGACGTCACGATCTCCGGCGGGATCGTGCGCGGCAACGGCGGCGAGGCGGTGCGCGTGCGCGCGGCGACCAGCCGGCTGCGAATCACCGGCGTCGACACCGGCCACAACAACATCCCGCTCGATCTGACCACCGCCCCGGCCCCGCAAGGCCGGACCTACGACGCGGACACCGGGCGGCCAGAGACCGGGCGGCCAGAGACCGGACGGCACAGCACGGACCGCGACGACCGGAACAGCGCCCGACCGGGCCGTGTCGACGTCGCCGATTCGATCCCCAGCGGCCCGGCGCCCGGCGCCGCCCCGCGCGACGACGTGGCCTTTCCGCGCAACGCGGCGCTCCCCTCCACCGCCCTGCTGGACGGCGCCCTCCTGGACGGAGCTGTCCCACCAGGTGCGACCCCGGTCCAGGGGGAGGCCCGCGGCGCTCACCCCACGCCCGGCGGCCCGTGGCC
>NZ_JALKFU020001270.1 GCF_023242965.2 Frankia sp. AgKG'84/4 | reverse complement strand
CTCTTGCGGTCGGCCGTGTCCGCCGCGCGGTCCCCGCCCGGCTGGGCGGCGCGGCTCGGCCGGACCATGCGACGAGACACTCTGGTGCGGCGTGACGGGGCGGCCTCGCCCGATCGGGCGGCGTCGGCGGCCGCTCGGGCTTCCCGCCGGTCTGGGCGGGATCCGTCCGTGGCAGCGTCGTCTCGAAAGACGACGTCACGCCTGGTAGCGATACGAGGCCGTCGATCCAGCACGGTGCGTCCCATGCCTGGTCTGTGCCCGGACCACGCGAAGGTCATGCCGCCGCCCTCCTGCGACGAACTACATTTCTCCTCAGCCGTGAATCTCGCTGTCTCGTAGCGGTTTTCCCGTCCGCGGCGCCGCTGCCGCGCCCGCTGCCCGGCCCGGGGCGCCCCCACCTCCAGCCCGGACAACGCCGAATGATCTACGACCTTCCGTGACCGCGGCCGTTCCACCGCGCCGGCGGTTCGCTACCTCCCGTGCCGTGTGTCACCTGCCCGCCGTGCCCGCCAGGCGGCCGAGCCGATGAAGTCACGGCGAGTGATGCGGGGGGATCGCTCCCTGCCGCGCACGGCAGGGACGCGTGGGAGCGGGCAGCCGGCTGGCGACGAAGGCCAGGCAGGTGGCACTGCGTGCCGGCCGGGTGGCGACGGACGGGCCCGCGGCGTCGGCGGGCGCACTCGGCGTGCCGAGCGACCGGTGTCCCGGCGGCGCGACCGCATTCTCGTGCAGATGGCTGGGCGTCTCGTCCGGGGAAGGTGCACGTTCGGCGGGAAACAACGTGGTCGGGCGCTGACCGGGATCATCAGCATTCGGCGGGTCGTTCCGCCCGGACCGGACCGGTGCCCCAAACGGACCATGGGCCGCGTGGTCGCGCGGCCCGAGCGGGCCACCGTCACGGGGGTGGTCCACGCGGGGCATCCGGGGACCGGGCGACCGGCCCGTTCGGGGCTCCCGCACGGGCCGAGTGGGCAGCACGGCTCCGGCGCCTCCCCCACTCGGGTCATGAGACGACGTGGGGCGGCTCGGCGCGTCTCCCCTGTCCGGGCCGGTGGAATTAGCCCAAACGCACCAGGTCGGCGGGCGAGCCGGCCGGCGCGGTCCGGGCCACGGCGATCCGGCCAGGCACCGCGCCCGCCCGGGTCACGGCACCAAGGGAGCGGCCAGCTCCGCCGAGTGCGGTGGTGTCCGGGCCGGCGGGCTTTTGGCATCAATGGTCGTCCGTACGCCGATCTCATACAGCGCACAGGCCTTTCCGATCACCGGTCGGGCGACATTGCGAACAGGTACTCCGCCTGCCGTCGATCCACGCTCCGAACCAGCGTGCGCATGACCGTGCAGGGCGAGATCAGCGCGGCCGGCATCCATCGCCTCGGCGAGGTGGTAGCAGCCGAGGAAGGGATAGATCTCCGCCCGCTCCCCGATGAGGGTGTCCGGCACCGGCGCGTAATGGGTCAATGCCACGCGAATATCACAGTCCATCGCTTCAAGGGCGAACCGCAGATTATTCGCTACATCCCGGGCATGCCGGATGAACGCCTTCATCAGCGGCTCACCGAAGTCCGAACCGCTCGCCCCAGCAAAGCCTCCGCCAAACCCTTTGACCCCGGCCACTCCGAGCCGCACTCCGCCGATGTCGAGGATCGTTGCGGCACCTTCCAGAACCGTGGCCCCGGCCGCGGTGAGTATCGCGGTGATCTCCTCCTCGGCGTCGCCGTGGTAGTCGTGGTTGCCCAGCACGGCGATGACAGGGATCTCCGCCTGCGCGATCTCCGCCGCCACCACCTCGGCCTCCTCGGGCCGGCCGTGCTGGGTGAGGTCGCCGGCGAGCAGCAGCACGTCCGCGCGCCCGACCAGGTCACGCAGCACCGGCGCGAAGGTCCCGGCGCTGTCCGTACCGAGATGGATGTCGCCGACCGCGGCGATTCGGATCATGGGATGGTCTCCACGTTCGCCGGTCCGTCGGCCGTGGTCCGGCCGGTGATGGTGATGTCGTTGCGCACCGGGCGCCCGGGTGCCGCCTCGGTGATCACCTGGGCAGCCGCCCGGCGACGGGCGTCCGTCGCGACCTCGCCCGCCACGAGGATGTATCCCTCCCGGACGGCCACCTCCAGCCCCAGCTCCGCCACCCGCGGGTCCTCGGCGAGCAGTTCATGCAGGTCACCGGCCAGATATTCGTCGGCTTCGGTGGGATCGACCGCCAGGCGAACGGCCGGCGGGGCAAGCGCGGCCGCCGGGACGCCGCCGCGGCGCCGGTTCGGGGCGACGTCGTGGATGCAGAGGAC
>NZ_JALKFU020001269.1 GCF_023242965.2 Frankia sp. AgKG'84/4 | reverse complement strand
GGCACCCCACGCGTCGGCTACGCCCAGCTCTACGGCGCCCCCGGCACGGCCGGCGTCTCCATCATCACCACCTGACCGGACGCAGCCGCCCGCACCACCACGGATCCCGCGGTGGTGCGGGCGTCGATCCTCGGATCAGTCGCGCCAGGCGGGCAGGGGCTCGAACACCGGGGCCCGCTTCTGCGCCCGGGCGGCCATCGCCTCCGCCAGCGCGGCCCCCTCATGGGCGGCCCGCATCCGCTCCCGGGTGTCTACCAGTGCGTCCGCGTGCGAGCGGTCAAGATCCCCGTAGACCTGCTCCTTGATGGTCGCCAGGGAGAACGGCGAGCAGTGTTCCGCCAGGTCGGCGGCGTAGCCGACCGCGGTCGCCAGCAGCTCCCCGTCCGGCACGACACGCTGGACCAGGCCCGCCGCCAGGGCCTCCCGCGCGTCCACCATGCGCCCGGAGAGCAACAGGTCCATCGCCGGCTGGACGCCGATGAGCCGCGGCAGCAGCCAGGAGACGCCGTACTCCGCGGCCAGGCCGAGCCAGGAGAACGCGGTGGCGAACCGCGCGGACTCGGCGGCGATCCGGATGTCGCTGCAGAGCATGTAGGCGAACCCGATGCCCACCGCCGCGCCGTTGACGGCGGCGATCACCGGCTTGCGCAGCCGCAGCGCCAGCGTCGGCAGATCCTCGGCGGCCGGCGCGAACGCCCTGATCGCGGCCGGCCCCTCGCCGAGCACGGTCAGGTCCGCACCCGAGCAGAAGCCGGCCCCCGCCCCGGTGACCACGATCACGCGGACCCGGGGATCGTCCTCCGCCGCGCGCAACGCCGCCGCGTAGGCGACGACCATCGTCGCCGTCAGCGCGTTGCGGGCCTTCGGGCGGTTCGCGTGATGATGCGGACCCCGCCCCGCAGCTCGGTGAGGATCTCGTCGTCGCCCGCCACCGCCGTGCTCACGCCGCGACGGCCCGGGCCTGCTCCCGCGCCTCAAGCAGGCCGGCGAGGCGCAGCCGGTGCTCCCGGGCGGTGCCCAGCAACGCGCTGCCCACCGAGACCCGGCGCAGGTACAGGTGCAGGTCGTGCTCGAACGTCAGGCCGATGCCGCCGTGCAGCTGGACACAGTCCTGGCACAGCGCCGGTCCGTACTGCCCGACGTACGACTTGGCCACGCTGACGAGTTCCGCCGCCCGGTCGGCACCGGCGCCGACCGCAGCCGCCGCCGCGTCCGCCACCGCGTGGCTCGCCTCCAACCACATCTTCATGTCGGCGAACCGGTGCTTGAGCGCCTGATAGGTCGACAGCGTCCGACCGAACGAGTAGCGGTCGCCAGCCCAGGCCACCGTGAGCTCGAACGCCCGGTCCATCGCCCCGACCATCTCCGCGGTCTGGATCACCAGTGCCTCGTTCAGCTGCCGCTGGACCTCGGCCGCGGCCAGGCCGACGTCGCCGAGCACCGCGCCCGCCGGCACCCGCACGTCCTCGAAGCGGACCCGGGCGAACCGGCGGACGGTGTCCAGCGACGTCAGTGGCGTGACCGTGACGCCGGGGCTGTCGGCCGGGACCAGGAACTGGGTGAGGCCCTCGTCGGTACGCGCGGTGACGAGAAACAGCTCCGCCTGCGCGGCGTGCTCCACCGGCCCCTTGGTCCCAGACAGCAGCCAGTCACCGTCCACCGCCGAGGCGGTCGTGGCGACCTCGCCCAGGCCGGCGTGGGGCGCCGGCTCGCTGAGGCACCACGCGGCGACCATGTCGCCCGCGCAGATCCGGTCCAGGATCTGCGCGGGCGCGGCGCCGCCGACCCGGGACAGCGCCGCCGCGACGACGTTCGCCGCCAGCAGCGGTCCGGGAGCGGCGTGCCGGCCGAACTCGTAGGCCACCAGCGCCAGATCGCTCAGACCGTTCTCGCTCACGCTGCCGCCGCCGTACTCCTCCGCGACCAGCAGCGAGGTCCAGCCGAGTTCGGCGCCCGCCTTCCAGTAGTCCGCCTGGTACCCGTCGGGATGGTCCCGCAACTCGCGGAGCACCGAGGTGGGAACGGTGTTCTCCAGGAACTTCCGCGTGGTACCGCCCAACAGCTCCTGGTCGGCCGTCAGTCCCAGCTTCACCCATGCCTCCGATCGAGCCCGCCCCGACATCCGGGTCCGAACTTCTCCGTCCTCGAGGTCACATCCCCTCGAGGTTGTCCGCCGCCTTCTTTACTGGGAGGCACTCTTGAGCTGCTTCGGGTCGGTGACGAGCACCGGGAAACCCGAGATGTTCGTGTTGTGCGCGTGGGAAAGCTGATGGAGAGCGAACGAGG
>NZ_JALKFU020001268.1 GCF_023242965.2 Frankia sp. AgKG'84/4 | reverse complement strand
CCGTGCGGCCCGGGCCGGCGGGCGCGGGCGGCCCTGGTCGGACAGGCCGGCGAGCGCCGCCCCGACGATGCCCGCCTCGTTCTGCAGCTGCGCGGGAACCACGCGGGTGCGCACGTCGAGCTCGTCGAGGAACCGATCGGCCTTCTTGCTGACGCCGCCGCCGATGATGATCAGATCGGGCCAGAGCAGCGCCTCGAGCGTCCGCAGGTAGCGGGTGACCCGCTTGGCCCACTTCTCCCAGGACAGGTCGTCCCGCTCCCGCGCCGCGTCGGAGGCCCTGGTCTCCGCGTCGTGCCCGTGGATCTCCAGATGGCCGAGCTCCGTGTTCGGGACGAGCTGGCCGTGCAGGAACAACGCCGTCCCGATGCCCGTGCCGAAAGTCGTCATGATCACCAGGCCGCCGACGTCCCGGCCGGCACCGAAGGCCATCTCGGCGATGCCCGCCGCGTCCGCGTCGTTGACCGTTGTGACATCCGCCGCGACCGGCGCCGCCGCGCCGGGAGCCGGCACCGAGGTGGGGGTGATGCCCGCGGCACCGAGGGCGGCGGAGAGCACCGCGATGGCGTCCGTGCCGATCCAGGCCGGGTCGATGTTCGCGGCCGTCATCGCCACGCCGTTCTTGACGACGGCGGGCAGCGCGACGCCGACCGGCCCGGTCCAGCCGAAGTGGCCGACGACCTCGGCGACGGTGCCGGCGACGGCGGTCGGATCGGCCGGTTGCGGAGTCGCGATGCGGTGTCGAGGCGCGGCCAGTGAACCGTCCTCGACGTTGACCGGAGCGCCTTTGATGCCGCTCCCTCCGACGTCAACCCCGAAGACCTGCATGGTCAAGCCCCTCCCCGCGCCGATGTCCCGTCAGCGGGAACGGCGCCGCCGGTCCCGCGCGGCCGGGCGCGCACGGCTCCGTCCGTCGCCGGGCTGGCGATGGCGGGCCGGTTTCCTCGACCGCTGGGAATCAAGTCTCGCAGGCTCGGGCGCCGTCGTGGCGCCCGCCTGCCCAGCTGGGGCCGCGGCGTGGCCGCAACGGCCCGGCGCCCCCCGCCGGGTCAGGGCCGGACTGGTGCCCGCGGTCGGCCGTGACCGGGCACACCGAATCTCGCCGGGTCGATTCGTGCAGGTCAGGCCGATACCCTAAGGGGGTGGACCTTGCCGACACCTTTGGTCGGGTGGCGACCGACCTGCGGGTGTCGCTGACGGACCGCTGCAATCTGCGCTGCACGTACTGCATGCCGGCCGAGGGGCTGCCGTGGCTGCCGTCCGAGCGGATGCTGACCGACGACGAGATCGTGCGGCTGGTCGGCGTCGCGGTCCGGCTGCTCGGCGTCACCGAGGTTCGGCTCACGGGCGGCGAGCCCACCCTGCGGCCCGGGCTGGCCGACCTGGTCGGCCGGATCGCCGCGCTGCGGCCGCGGCCGAAGCTCTCCCTCACCACCAACGGGCTGTCCCTCGCCCGTCTCGCCGCGCCGCTGCGCGCGGCCGGGCTGGATCGGGTCAACGTCTCGCTGGACACGCTCGACCCCGTCCGCTTCGCCCAGATAACTCGCCGTGATCGCCTGGGTGACGTGCTGGCCGGGTTGCGTGCCGCCGCCGCGAGCGGCCTGGCGCCCGTGAAGGTCAACAGCGTGCTCCTGCGCGGGGTCAATGACGACGAGGCGCCGAGCCTGCTGCGCTGGTCCCTCGCCGAGGGCTACGAGCTGAGGTTCATCGAGCAGATGCCGCTCGATGCCCAGCACGGCTGGCGGCGCTCGACGATGGTGACGGCGGGGGAGACGCTGGCCGCGCTGGGCGCCGCGGTCACCCTGCGGCCATTGCCGGGCCGGGGCAGCGCGCCCGCCGAGCTGTTCGAGGTCGACGGGGGCCCCGGCCGGGTGGGCGTGATCGGCTCGGTGTCGGCCCCGTTCTGCGCGGCCTGCGACCGGGTCCGGCTGACCGCCGACGGCCAGGTGCGCAACTGCCTGTTCGCCCGCGAGGAGAGCGACCTGCGCACCGCGCTGCGGGCCGGCGCCGACGACGAACAGCTCGCGCAGCTGTGGCAGGCCGCGGTGCGGGGCAAGCACGCCGGCCACGGCATCGACGAGGTGGCCTTCCGCCAGCCCGACCGGCCGATGTCGGCGATCGGCGGATGAGCACCGACTGGGCCGCCCTGGTCTGCGCGGGCGGCGCCGCACGGCGGCTCGGGGGGCGGGACAAGGCCGCGCTCGTCGTCGGCGCGGCCACGCTGTTGGACCGGGTGCTCGCGGCGGCGGCCGGCGCGCGCCAACGGGTGGTCGTCGGACCCGTCCGGGACCTGGC
>NZ_JALKFU020001267.1 GCF_023242965.2 Frankia sp. AgKG'84/4 | reverse complement strand
CACCGGCGCGCTCGCCGCCCGCCGCCGCCGGCAGCAGGTCGAACCGGGCCAGCGCCACCGGGCCGAGCGCGGTGATCCCGGCCACCCAGAACACCGCCGCGCCGCGGTCACGGCGGGCCAGCCGGGCGGTCACAACAGCGTCGGTAAGGATCATCAGCGCCACGAAGGCCACCCGATAGGGCGCCACCAACAGGGAGTGCGCGAGTTCCGGCAGGACGAACGCGACGGCCGCCGCGGGCGGGTACTGCCACCGCTCGTCGCCGATCGGCAGCCCCCCGCCGTGCCCGAGCTGGTGGGCCCAGGCGGCGTAGATCCGAAGGTCTCCCTGCACGGTCTGCTGGGCACCGAACGTCTGACCCGTCAGCACGCCGACGACGAGCACGACCCGGGTGACCAGCCAGGCGGCCGCGAGTCTCAGCGCGGCCGATCGGGCGGTGCCCGGACCAGTCCGGGCTGTGGCCGCCGCGGGCTGCGCGGCGCCGGCCGGCCGCGGCGCCGGCACCGGTTGCGGGCGGCACGGGTCGGCAGGGGAGGACGACCGATCCGCACGCACGACGGCGACCGTACCGGCCGCGGCCGATGGGCCGAGGCTCACCCCGCGTGCGCCCGGCGGAGACCCGCCAGTGTCACCTATTGTTTGCGCCATATCGAGTCACTGCCATGGCACGCAACGGAGCGTGTCGTGGCCGGCGGACCCGGCGGCGCGTCCGGCGGCGGAGGGTGGCTCGAAACGCGCCGCGGAGGTGCCTGTGATCCTCGGATCCGGCTCAGCATGGGACACGGCCTGCGTTCAACTGGCGAACGCGGCCCGTCATCTGGGCCTCGACGACGGACTGCACGAACTGCTCCGCACACCCCGACGGTCGATCACCGTCGCCGTTCCACTGCTGCGGGACGACGGGCAGCTGATGGTGCTGACCGGCTACCGCGTCCAGCACAACCTGGCCCGCGGTCCGGGCAAGGGCGGCATCCGCTACCACCCCGACACCGACCTTGACGAGGTCAAGGCGCTGGCGATGTGGATGACCTGGAAGTGCGCGCTGATGGGGATCCCCTACGGCGGCGCCAAGGGCGGCATCGCCGTGGAGCCGGGGATGCTCTCGCGCCAGGAGCGCGAGCGGATGACCCGCCGCTACGCGGCCGAACTCGTCCCCCTGATCGGGCCGGAGAAGGACATCCCCGCGCCCGACGTGGGCACCGACGAGCAGACCATGGCCTGGATCATGGACACGTACTCGGCCCACACCGGCCACACCGCCACCGGCGTCGTCACCGGCAAGCCGATGTCGATCGGCGGCTCGGCCGGCCGTGCCGGCGCGACCAGCCGCGGGGTGCAGCTCGCGCTGTTCGCCGCGCTGCGCCAGACCGGCCGGGACCCGCACACGACGTCGGTCGCCATCCAGGGCTTCGGCAAGGTCGGGGCGCTCGCCGCCCAGTACCTGCACGACGCCGGCTGCCGGGTCGTCGCCGTCTCCGACGTCAAGGGCGGCATCCACAACGCGCGGGGGCTCAACCCGGTGGCGCTCATGCGACACCTCGCGGACGGTGCGGAGACGGTCGTCGGCTTCCCGGGGACGGACTCGATCACCAACGACGACCTGCTCGAACTGGACGTCGACGTGCTGGTCCCCGCGGCCCTCGAAGGTGTCATCACCATCGAGAACGCCGAGCGGATCCGCGCCGGGATCATCGTCGAGGGTGCCAACGGCCCGGTCACCGCCGAGGCCGACCAGATCCTCGAGGACCGCGGGGTGCTGGTCGTGCCGGACATCCTGGCCAACGGCGGCGGCGTGGCCGTGTCCTACTTCGAATGGGTGCAGGACATGCAGGCCTACTTCTGGTCCGAGGACGAGGTCAACGACCGGCTGCGGGCCCTGATGGAACGCGCCTACGGCGAGGTCGCCATGCTCGCCACCACGCAGGGCATCAGCATGCGCGGCGCGGCCCACATCATCGGGGTGAGCCGGGTCGCCGAGGCGCACCGTACCCGCGGCCTCTATCCCTGAGCCCCGACATCCCTGAGCCCCGGCATCCCTGAGCCCCGACATCCCTGAGCCCCGGCATCCCTGAGCCGGACACCGCTGAGCCAGCCCACCCCCACAACGGCCGCGCCGGGTGGCGCCCGGGCCTTCGGGCCCCGGACGTCCCCGGCCGGTACCGGTCGCCGAGTTGCCGAGGGTGATCTCGGTCAAGGCCACCGATCGGGTGAGCCTTCGGCAACTCGTGCGGCTACCGGCCGATGCCGCCCTACCGGCCGATGCCGCCCTGCCCGCCGCGGCGACGGCGGCGCGC
>NZ_JALKFU020001266.1 GCF_023242965.2 Frankia sp. AgKG'84/4 | reverse complement strand
CCCGCCCCCCGCCCGGGCCGGCCCGCGCGGATCGCCGTCGCCGGCGGCGCCGCGTTCACCTTCGGCTACCCCGAACACGTCGAACTGCTCGCCGCCGCCGGCGCCGAGGTCCTCACCGTCGACCCGCTGCGCGACGAAACCCTGCCCGCCGGCACCGACGCGCTGATCATCGGCGGTGGTTTCCCCGAGGAACACGCCGGCGCCCTGAGCGCGAACGCGCCGCTGCGCACCCGGATCGCCGCGTTCGCCGCCGCCGGCCATCCCGTGTCCGCCGAATGCGCCGGGCTGCTCTACCTCGCCCGCACCCTGCAGGACGCCCCCATGTGCGGTGTCCTGGCCATCGACGCGATCATGGGCCCCCACCTCACCCTCGGCTACCGCACCGCGGTCGCCGCCACCAGCAGCCCCCTGGCCGCCGCCGGCACGGTCCTCGGCGCCCACGAGTTCCACCGCACCACCCTGGCGCCCCCGGCGCCCGGCGTCCCACCACCGGCCTGGCAGCTGCCCGCCGCCACCGACGACCTCCCCACCCGCCGCCAGGGCACACCCGCCTCCCGCTGGCGCGCCGAAGGCTTCGTGCACCTGCGCGTCCACGCCTCCTACCTGCACCTGCACTGGGCCGGACACCCCGACATCGCCCGTCGGCTCCTGGCCGCCGCCCACGCCGCCCGCCGCGGCGCCCCGCATCCACCCGCCGACCACACCCACGCACACGGCGGGGGAGCGCACCGCGGTGCCGCCTGACCATCACCCAGACGGAGCCGACCACCCGGCCCCCGGCACCGATCGGCCCGCAGCGCCCGCACCGCAGGCCGATCTCGTCCTCGGCGTCGGCGCGCGCCCCGGCGCCACCGCGGCGCAGATCCTCACCCTCATCGACGACGCCCTGCGCACCCTCGCCGTCGCCCCCACCGCCGTGCTCGCCCTGGCCACCGTCACCCACCGCCAGCACGACCCCGGCCTGCGCGCCGCCGCCGCCCACCACGGCTGGCCGCTGCTCGCCCACCCCCCGGCCCGCCTCGCCACCATCCCCGTGACCCACCCCAGCGCTGCCGCCCAGAAGGCCCTGGGCATCCCCGGCGTCGCCGAAACCGCCTGCCTGATCCCCCTGCACCCGAGCCCCGGACTGCCAGCGCCGCGTCTGATCCTGCCCAAACGCGTCGGGCGCGGCGTCACCCTCGCCGTCGCCCGCCACCACCGCCCGCCCGCACCCGCGCAGGTGATACCCCACCGGCCGGTGTTCCTCGAGGTCGCCGACGGAGCCGCCCGCGAGGAACACCACCCCTGACCGGCCAGGCCTACCTCAGATGCCGGGTGAGGAACCGGGCGGTGTCGTCCACCTCGAACCACGGCGTACCGGCGTGCCCGCCGAGGTTGGCGTGCAGCGTCTTCTCCCGGGAACCGAAGGCGTCGAACAGGTCCAGGATCGGCTGGCGTGCCATCCCCGCGTCATCCCACTGCAGCAGGAACAGCAGCGGCAGGCTGACGTGGCGGGCCTGTTCGCGCTGGGGGCGCGGCACGAAACCCTGACCGAAGAACACGGCGGCGGCGATCCGCGGCTCGAGCACCGCGAGGGCGACACCGACCGCGGTCATCCCCGAGTAACCGACCGGACCGGCGATCTCGGGCAGCGCCAGCAGCGCGTCGCAGGTGGCCTGCCATTCGGGAACCGCCGTGTCGACCAGCGGGCCGAGAAACGCATCGACGATGTCCCCGACCGGCTCACCGGCCGCCAGCGCGCGGCGCAGATCGCCGCGGTGCCGCTCGTCGGCGGGGGACCGGGGCCGCTCGCCGTGCCCGGGGGCGTCGATGGCCGCCACCGCGAAACCGTAGGCGGCCGCGGTGTACCGGGCGCGGGCCACCAGGCGTGGTTCCCGCTTGTGCAGCCCGCCGCCATGACCGGTGAGGATCAGCGGCACCGGCGCGGACCGCGCCGACGCGGGCGTCCACAGGACCCCGGGGATCTCACCGAGGAGGAAAACGCGTTCGACGACACCATCGTCGAGACGCAGCTCGGAACTCACACGCATGGTCGTGCCTTTCGGGAGCGTTCCTGATCGGCGCTCCCGGACGACCTACCGCCCGACCATGACCCCACGAGGGAGCACCCCTGTCGACACTGCACTCACGGGTACCACCTCCACGGTCTCTCGCACGGCCACCGGCACACTAACAGCGCCCACGGCGACCCGCCCACAGGTTTTCGCCGCCGAGCACCCCGCCGCACGCCGCGACGGTGGCTCAGGCGGGCAGCGGACTCCACGGCGCCGCGTCCCGCCCCGGCGACAGCGCCGGGG
>NZ_JALKFU020001265.1 GCF_023242965.2 Frankia sp. AgKG'84/4 | reverse complement strand
GCACGGCGCGGTCGTTCTCGAACTGGACGGCCGCTACCTGCCCGGGTCCGATCTGGACCGGACCTGGTCGGCCCTGGGGGCCGCGGTGGGGGGGCCCGGGGGGCCCGGCGGCGTCGACGACGTGGACGTCGGCACGAAGGCACTCCTCTCGACGGTGACCTCGCCGACGTGGTGGGCGGCGCCCGGCGGCGCGGAACGCCGTCCCGGCCGCGCGAGGGCGAGCCGCGACGCTACTGGGCCACCTGCACCCACGTCGCGACCGACGGCACGTTCGCCCCGTTGTCGACGAAGAGCATGTACCAGTCACCCGGAAGGACGTTCGGGTTGGCCGGCACGCTTACCGTGACGGTACCGTCCGCCTGCGCGGTGATCGGCAAGGCCACCGACCGTTGTTCCGTATCGGTGACATGCGTGTACGCCCCGGGCCGGAGGAGGCGCACCTTGCCGACCCGCTGCGAGGTCCGGAAGGAGATCGTGGTACCCCGCGTGACCGCGCCCGGCGCGCCGGAGACCACCGGGCGCGGTCCGGCGTACAGGTACGGCGGGGAGTAGACCTCCACCCGGGTGTCGAACGTGTTGTCGTCGGTGAGCGGGTTCGAGCCGAAGACCGCCACCCGGCCGTCGGGCAGCAACAGGTACTCGGAGTGGTAGTCGCGGCCCACGTGCGGGTCGGCGACCTGGCGGAACGTGTTCGTCACCGGGTTGTAGATCTCGGCGGTGAGGGTGTCCTTCGCGCGGTAGCGCCGCGAGCCGCCGGAGACGAGCACCGTGTCGTCGGGCAGCACCACCGCGCCCGGGTAGCGCTTGGGCGAGCTGAGGTCCGGGCCGCGCACCCAGGCGGGATTCGGGGTGGTCAGGTCGACGATCGCGGTGCGGTCGGTGGCCACCTGGGTGTCGCCGACGCCGCCGCCGCCGATGAACATGATCTTCTGGTCCTGGGCCGGGGCGAGCAGGACGGTGCCGGCCGTCTCGTTGACCTCCGGTAGCGGCAGGCCGGGAACGGCCTGGAAGTTGTTGTTCGTCAGGTTCCACAGGCCGGACTGGCGGGCCGCCAGCGACGCCGGGCCGTAGCCGGCGTTGGCGCCGGAGAAGAACAGCCGGCCATCCGCCGCCAGCAGCAGCGACGGGTAGGTCGGGAACTCCTTGCGCAGGTTCGGATGCTCCATCCAGCTGGCGCTTGGCGCGTCGTAGGTCTCGGTGTTGCCCGGGTCGATGTCGCCGTTCTCGTTGAGCCCGGAGACGGCGACCACCGCGCCGTTGGCGAGGGTGACCAGTGTCGGGTACCAGCGGGCGTGCTGGAGGAAGCCGGTCTTCACGAACCGCTCGCCGATCGGGTCGAACAGGTAGGCGTCCTTGAGCCCCTTGTACTCCTTCTTCTTTCCGTCCGGCGAGTCCGCGGCGAGGACCTCGTACGCCTTCGTCCCACCGGCGATGAGCAGGTCACCGTTGGGCAGGAAGGCGTGCCCGGCGCAGAAGACGTCCCAGGGAGTGATGATCTTCTGGAAGGTGTTCGCGGTCGGGTCCCACAGGACGGTCTCGAACCGTTTGGCGTCGAAGTTCTTCTTGTCGTTGCCGGATCCCGCCATCAGCAGCACCTTGCCGGTGCGCAGCAACGCCGCGTGGATCGACCGCGAACCGCTGTCCGCGACGATGTCCCAGCGCCCGTTGGCCCGCATGTAGTCGGGCTTGTGCGCCTGCCACGCGTCGTACTGGTCCGACGCCCACGAGCTGACGTAGGGCATGTTGCCCATGAGGACGACCAGCACGATGATCCCGGCCTGCAGGATCCGCCGGCGCCGCCGGGACGCCGACGGCGTGGCGACCACGGGGGTCATCCGCGGGTCATCGACGTGCGCGGGGCGGTGCACGACGGGCAGGTCGGAGTACGTCGGCGAGTCGTCGCCCTGCACATGGCGGCCAGGACGACCGGCGCGGTCGGGCATCAGCCCAGCTCCTCGAGCAGGCCGTCGAGGGACACCCGGCGCCGCCGCGGCGTGAGCCGCATCGTCACGTCCTCGACGTAGGCGGGCTGGTCGCCCGCGGCGGCGGCGACGCCGGCGAGCACCTCCCGGCGGGGGGTCAGCATGGTCTCGTGCTCCGCGTAGGTGGGCTCGCCACCGACGGGTGCGGGGTCGGCGGCGCGCGTGGGCTGGGGCCTGTCGTCGGGGTAGGCGGGCGGATCGTCGGGGGCGGGGCGGTCCCGGTCCCGATCCTCGCCGGCACGGCCGGCGCGGCGGCCCGGATCGCCGTCGTTCGGCGCCGGCACGGTCCGCGTGATCATCGTGTCCTGGTCGACGC
>NZ_JALKFU020001264.1 GCF_023242965.2 Frankia sp. AgKG'84/4 | reverse complement strand
GGCCGCGGCCGCCGTCACGTCGTAGACCTGCCGAAAGCGCAGCTCCGCGGTCTGGCCGACCAGGTCGACCACGTCGTTGCGGCCACGCCCGGGGACGGAGATCTCGATCTGGTTACCGGTGCGGTGAACCTCGGACTCGGCGACACCGAGGCCGTCGACCCGCTGCCGGATGATGTCCACGGCCTGGTTGATGGCGCCGGAGTCGACGCGCGTACCGGTGGTGGCCTTGGGCGTGAGAATCACGCTCGTGCCGCCCTGGAGGTCGAGGCCGAGGCGGGGAGTCCAGTTCCCGGTGATGGCCATCAGGCCGTAGAGAACGGCGGCCAGAGCGGCGAGGACCCCCAGCCGGATCCAGTCGGAGTTCCCCGCGGAAACCCGTGCCGAGCGGCGTGCCACGTGCGAGTCCCTTCCTCACGCACCGGGTGACCGGCGCTGGTTCGCCTCGCCGTTGCCCGGAGCGGCGCTGCTCAACGTACCCGAACGAATGTCACCGAGGGTACGTTCCAAGCCCCCCGCGGTGACGCGGCGCCGCCTCACAGCTCCTTGCGTGGTGACCTGGGCGCGTCCGGCTCCTGGCCGGCCACCTCGCCGTCCGGGCCGGCCGGCGCCGCCGGTCCGTCGGCGTCGGTCGCGGCCTCGGCTCGGTCCTCCTCGCCGTCCGCGGTGTCCTGCTCGCCGACGTCGCCATCGGTCGCCACCGCCGGCGTGACCACCCGCACGACCGCGTTGCTGGCGAACCGGCAGACGACGTCGGGGGCGACCTCCAGCAGCACGTCGCCGTCGTCCAGTTCCACGACCGTCGCGTAGAGGCCGGCGGTGGTGACCACGAGGGCGCCGGGCATCAGCTTGGAGACCTGCTCCTGCTGGGTCCGGGCTCGGCGGCGCTGGATCGTGAAGATGTAGACGACGGCGAGCACGATGATCAGCGGAAGGATGAACCCACCGATCGAACTGCCTCCGCCATCGCCGGCCGCGGTCGCCGCTGTTACAAGTCCGTGCACGTCCTGCCCTCCAGAGGTGTTGCGGCGATCGTACGTATCCCACCGCTGCCGTCGGTGGGCAGGGCCACACTGCCCGGTTTGCGGCCGGTCCCGTCGGCCGGATCCGGCGCCGGTCGGCGCCCCCGGTCAGTCGCCGTCGAGGCCGGTCAGTCGCCGTCGAGGCCGGTCAGTCGCCGTCGAGGAACAGCGTGGCCTGGCTGCGGCCGAGCGGGTCGGCCACCGCGGCGACACCGAGGTGCTCGAACGCGGCGGGCGTGGCCATCCGCCCGCGGGCCGTGCGGATCAGCAGTCCGGCGCGCAGCAGGAACGGCTCGGCCACGTCCTCGACCGTCTCGGGTTCCTCCCCCACCGACACGGCGAGCGTCGTGAGCCCCACCGGCCCGCCGCCGAACCGGGTGACGAGCGCCTCCAGCACGGCCCGGTCGAGGCGGTCGAGACCGAGCCCGTCGACGTCGTAGACGCGCAGCGCCGCCTGCGCGGTCACCAGGTCGACCACACCGTCCGCGCGCACCTCGGCGTAGTCCCGCATGCGGCGCAGCAGGCGGTTGGCGATACGCGGGGTGCCCCGGGAGCGACCCGCCACCTCCGCCGCGCCCTCGGCGGTGAGGGAGACACCAAGCAACCGGGCCGAGCGGGTCAGCACCCGGGCGAGTTCGTCCGGATCGTAGAAGTCCAGGTGCGCGGTGAAGCCGAAGCGGTCGCGCAGCGGCCCGGTCAGCAGCCCGGAGCGGGTCGTCGCTCCGACCAGGGTGAACGGCGCGACCTCCAGGGGAATCGCGGTGGCGCCGGGACCCTTGCCGAGGATCACGTCGACGCGGAAGTCCTCCATCGCCGAGTAGAGCAGCTCCTCCGCCGGGCGGGCGATGCGGTGGATCTCGTCGAGGAAGAGGACCTCGCCGGCAGACAGCGAGGTGAGGACGGCGACGAGGTCACCGGCACGCTCGATCGCCGGCCCGCTGGTGATCCGCAGCGGCGCCCCCAGCTCCTCCGCCATGATCATGGCGAGGCTCGTCTTACCGAGCCCGGGAGGCCCGGACAACAGGACGTGGTCCGGCGGGCGGCCCCGGGCTCGGGCCCCCTCCAGCATGATCGACAGCTGCTCGCGGACCTTGCGCTGACCGACGAACTCCGCCAGCGTGCGCGGCCGCAGACCGGCTTCGAACGCCCGCTCCTCGGCGTTGGCGACCGCCGAGACGAGTCCCTCGTCAGCCATCGGCGCCGTGCCCCGGCCCGCCGACCGCCACGCGAGCCGGCACCGGCCCGACCGCGCCCGTCATCGCCGCAGCACCGCGAGGCTGGCCC
>NZ_JALKFU020001263.1 GCF_023242965.2 Frankia sp. AgKG'84/4 | reverse complement strand
GGCCCAGGCCTGGCCGCGCTCGACCGGCGCGCGGTCGGCGGCGGGGTCGAGCTCGCCGCGCAGCACCCGCCCGACCCAGGCCAGCGCCTCCTCCAGGAAGTCGGCCGGTTCGAGCAGGACGTCGCCGATGCCCAGCTCGAACGCCTTGGGCCCGGTGAGGGTCCGGTTCTGGCTCAGCGCGTTGTCGAGGATGACCCGGATCGCCCGCTCGGGCCCGATCAGGTTCGGCAGAAGCTGGGTGCCGCCCCAGGCCGGGACCAGGCCGAGGAACACCTCCGGCAGCGCCAGTGCCGGGATGCCGCTGGAGAGCGCCCGGTAGTCGCAGTGCAGCGCCAGCTCCACGCCGCCACCCAACGCGGCGCCGTTGACCAGGGCGAACGTGGGCACCTTCCGGTCGCCGAAGCGACCCGAGCCCAGCCGGACGAACGCGTCATGGCCGAGCCGGCCCAGCGCCTCCATGGTCGGCCGCAGCCGGGACACCTCGGTGATCGAGGACCGGAAGCTCAGATCCGCGCCCACGCTGAAGATGAACGGCTTGCCCGTCACGGCGATCGCGGCGACCGGCGGCTCGTGCGCCTCGATCTCGTCGGCGGCGGCGAGCAGCGCGCGCAGCCCGGCCGGCCCGAACGTGTTCGGCCGGGTGTGATCATGACCGTTGTCGAGGGTGACGAGGGCGACCGGGCCGGTCACCCCGGGCAGGGCCACGTAGTGGACGGGAGCCGCCGTGACGGCCTCGTCCGCCAGTTCCAGGGTGACCTCGTCGTCGCTCATGGGCGCCCCTCCGGGCTCTCGGGAAGTCGGGATCTCGCGAAGTGTCACGGCCGGCGGGCCGGTCAGCTCGCCGGCGCGCCGCCGGCGCGGGCCGCGGCCGGGTGATGGGGGTTCTCCCAGATCGTCGTCGCGCCCATGCCGAGCCCGACGCACATCGCGGTCAGCCCGTAGCGGACCTCGGGATGGTCGGCGAACTGCCGGGCGAGCTGTGTCATCAGCCGCACCCCGCTGGAGGCCAGCGGATGGCCGAGCGCGATCGCGCCGCCGTAGGGATTGACCCTCGGGTCGTCGTCGGCGATGCCGAAGTGGTCGAGGAAGGCGAGCACCTGCACGGCGAACGCCTCGTTGAGCTCGAACAGGCCGATGTCGCCGATGGACAGACCGGTGCGGGCCAGCGCCCGCTCGGTCGAGGGAATCGGGCCGACGCCCATCACCTCGGGATCCACCCCGGCGAAACCGAACCCGACCAGCGTCATCTTCGCCGTCAGCCCCAGCTCGGCCGCGACGTCGGCGGCGGCGAGCAGGCAGCCGGTCGCGCCGTCGTTGATCCCCGCGGAGTTGCCCGCGGTGACCCGGCCGTGCGGGCGGAACGGGGTGCGCAGCCCGGCGAGCCCCTCGAGGGTCGTCGAGGGCCGCGGCGGCTCGTCGACGCTGACGAGGTCCCAGCCCGACTCGACGTGGCGGGCGGCCATCGGGACCAGGTCCGGCTGGATCCACCCGTTCGCGTACGCCTTCGCGACCTTCTCCTGGGACGCCAGCGCGTACGCGTCGGCCCGCGCCCGGGTGATCGCCGGGAAGCGGTCGTGCAGGTTCTCCGCCGTTGATCCCATGACCAGCGCGGACGGGTCGACGAGGCGCTCGGAGACGAACCGCGGGTTGATGTCGGCGCCTTCGCCCATCGGATGGCGGCCCATGTGCTCCACCCCACCGGCGACGGCCACGTCGTAGGCGCCGACGGCGATCGAGGACGCCGCCGTGGTCACGGCGGTCACGGCGCCGGCGCACATCCGGTCGACGGAGTAGCCCGGTACGGACCGGGGCAGTCCGGCGAGGATGCCGGCGGCCCGCCCGATGGTCAGCCCCTGGTCGCCGATCTGGGTGGTGGCCGCGATCGCGACCTCGTCGACCCGCTCCGGCGCCAGCGCCGGGTTGCGCCGCAGCAGCTCGCGGATCACACGGACGATCAGGTCGTCTGCCCTGGTCTCGGCATAGACGCCCTTCGCCTTCCCGAACGGTGTGCGGACCCCGTCGACGAAGACGACGTCGCGGACCTGGCCGCGGGCTGAACCGAACACGGTGGCCTCCCCGCCGGCGACCGCGTGGCGCCGGCTGTTCCGTCCTGGGCTGCCGAACGGCCGGCGGGCGTCCCTTGCCTGGGTCGCCTGGGGGCGGTCGGCACCGGCGCGGACATCGCCGGTGCGGCAAGCCTACGACAATAGTTACCGACGAGTAGTTCGCTCGCCGCTATGCCCCGGTCTCGGGTGTCGCGCACTCGCGGCCGCTGGCGGTCTCGCGAGCCGGGGTGGCGCGGCCGCTGCC
>NZ_JALKFU020001262.1 GCF_023242965.2 Frankia sp. AgKG'84/4 | reverse complement strand
GCGCTGGCGACGCCGGCCGCCTCGGTGGCCGGCGCGACGGCGGCCGGCGACCCGTTGGCCGCTCGGCGGAACTCCGCGCGGGGGTCGGCGAAGGAGCCCAGGGAAACGATCTCACGGCGGAAGAACAGTGCCAGCGTCCAGTCCGCGACCACGCGGGCCTTGCGGTTGAGGGTCGGCACCCGGCTGAGGTGGTAGGTGCGGTGCATCAGCCAGGCTGGCCAGCCACGGAGCCTGATTCCATAGATCTCGGCCACACCCTTGTGCAGGCCCAGGGAGGCCACCGACCCGGCGTAGCTGTGCTCGTAGGGCCGGATGGGCTGCTGGCGCAGCTCGGCGAGAATGTTCTCGGCCAGCCGGCCGGCCTGCCGGACCGCGTGCTGGGCGGACGGGCCGGTGGTCGCCCCCTCGCCCTTGGTGAGGTCGGGTACGGCCGCGCAGTCGCCGGCGGTCCAGGCGTCGGCGACGCCGTCGACCTGTAGGAAGGCGGTGGCCCGCAGCCGGCCGTGATCGTCGAGCGGAAGGTCGGTGCGGGTGAGCACCGGGTTGGGCTTCACCCCCGCCGTCCACACCACGGTGCCGGCGTCGAAGCGCTCCCCGTTGTCCAGCACGACCCGGCCGTCCACCAGGCTTTCCACCCGGGTATTCAGCTTCACCGCTATACCGCGGTGCTCCAGTTGCTTCACCGTGTACAGCCCCATTGCCGGCGAAACCTCCGGCAGGATACGACCGGTCGCCTCGACGAGAACCCAGCTCATTTCCGCGGGATTCAGGTCCGGGTAAAAGGAGCACGCGTCGCGGGCCATGTCCTCGAGTTCCGCCAGCGCCTCGATGCCGGCATATCCGCCACCAATGAAAAGAAAGGTGAGCGCACGGCGGCGCACCGCCGGATCGACGGCCGACGCCGCCGCGTCGAGTCGGCTGATGACCTGGTTCCGAAGATAGATGGCCTCGGCCGCGCTTTTGAATCCGATGCCCTGCTCGGCGAGTCCGGGGATCGGCAGGGTGCGGGCGATGGAGCCCGGACACATCACCAGGATGTCGTAGGCGAGGTCGAAGCTGTCACCCAGCTGCGGCTGAACGACGGCGGTCCGTCGCGCATGACTCACGGACAGCACGGAGCCGCTGACGATACGGCAGCCTTTCAGCACCTTACGTAGCGGAACTACCACATGACGTGGCTCAAGGTTCCCGGCGGCCGCCTCCGGAAGAAACGGCTGATAGGTCATGTAGGAGTTCGGCTCGACCACCGTGATGGTCGCCTCATCCTTGCGTAGCCTGCGCGCGAGCCGCAGCGCGGTGTACATGCCGACGTATCCCCCGCCGACGATGAGGATGTGCGGTGCGCGGCCATAGCCCATGTGAAAAACGGTACCCGCAGGCATGCTCTTACACCCTGGCACCGGACGATCGGCGGGTAATTTTCCGTGACGCACGACACCAATTCGGACAACTTTCGGCGGGCCCGTCCACCGCGTGAGTGCCATCGCTCACCCGCTGTGTTGGCGCCGCCAGGCGCCGGTTAGCCGGGAGCCCGCTCAACCTACTTCGGCAAGCGACGCCGCCGCCCCGAAAACCGTGTCCAGCATCACCTCGGTGAGCCGACCCGTGAAGGTGTTTTGCTGGCTCGGATGGTAACACCCGATGACCGTCATCCCGCCGGCGAGCCCGACCCGGGCGTCGTGCCCGAACGGCACCCGCCGCGGCGGTCCCGCGTAGCCGGCCTCTCCCAGCGCCGGCCACAGCGCCGTCCAGGCGAACCCGCCGAGTACGACAACGACCCGCAGCGACGGCCGCACCAGCGCCAGTTCCCTGACCAGCCAGGGTCGACAGGCGTCCCGCTCCCGCGTCGTCGGCCGGTTCAGGGGCGGGGCGCAGCGCACCGCGGCGGCGATCCGGGTGGCCCGCAGCCGCTGGCCGTCCCCGGCGGCAACCGACGTCGCCAGCGTTGCCAGCCCCACCCGGTGCAGCGAGGCGAACAGCCAGTCACCGCTGCGGTCGCCGGTGAAGATCCGTCCCGTCCGGTTACCGCCGTGGGCGGCCGGGGCCAGCCCGACGACCAGGATCCGGGCGTCGGCCGGACCGAACGAGGCCACCGGGCGACCCCAGTACGGCTGGTCCGCGAACGACGCTCGGCGAACCACCGCGACCTCCTCCCGCCACGAGACCAGCCGCGGACACGCCCGGCACACCGACACCCGGGCGTCGAGTGCACCGCAGTCGACCGCGGCGGCGGCCAGCGCCCGCGCGTCTGCCGGGGAGGCCGCCACCGGCGTGCCCTGCTCAGCGGGGTCGCCCGGCCAGCCGGTACCC
>NZ_JALKFU020000074.1 GCF_023242965.2 Frankia sp. AgKG'84/4 | reverse complement strand
CTGACCTGCTGAATCGCCGTCCGCGCCAGACATTGGACTGGGATACACCCGCTGAAAGGCTCAACCGCCTGCTACTATCGCAAAGCGGTTGATGCACTGACGGGTTGAGGTCGCCCACGCTGGTCGTGGAAGGACATCCGTAAACGGCTCCTCGGCCCCCACGGGTCCTGGCTGCCGATCACGGTGGACGGAGTGGAACTAATCAACCCGGCGCGAACACCCGCGATCACGCGGTACCGCTACCGGGGCGACACCATCTCCACTCCCTGGGCGATCGCCTGACGAACAACCCACGGCAGGATCTGTGGAGAGCCCGGTACTCGGAAACGGGTACGCCGGGTTCGGCGAGCGGCCTGGAGAAACGGACCGGCGGCAACACCGGCACCGCGTTCCAGGCCGACTCAACCGCTCCGAGTTGCTGATGCTGACCTGCCCCCGCCAAGCTCGAGGGCTGTAGCAACGCCTACAGCACGCGGCCGACAAGGGATTGATCGACAGAGTCCTGCGGAATGAGCCCACGATGAGCCCACATTCGATCTTTATCGCGATGCGGGCGATCTTTGTGGCCATAAACTCGCAGGTCAATGGCGGTGCGACTGCGACCTACTCGTAAGAGCCGATGTCGCATCGCTCGATTACAAGTCGAGTGCGCTACCAATTGCGCCACACCGGCTGGCTTCCTGACGATACCTGATCAGGGGCGCTGGCTGGTCGAGGTGGGGGTGCGGCTCGGCGGGTGGCGTGGCCGTGGGGGAGGTGCGGAGGCGTGCGGACCTGCGGTGATCGATGGAGGGGCCGGCTGTGCCCGGGACGCGAGCGCCTCGTCTTCGCAGGGGTCTCGGCGCTGGCGCCCGAGGAAAGTGTCCGGCGGTGTGGGGTCTTGGGCGGGTCGGTTGGTGGACGTCTGCGCCCACATTGTGCCCACGCGATCATGTGAATGTGTAGAAGGGGGGCGAAGCCGAGAGGTGGTTACACGGGGGCGGGGCGGGAGGGTCTCGCCGGCTGCGGGTAGGGGAGGTCGGGCCTGCGGGCCAGGCTCGCAGGGTGCGTCTACGTGAAGGTTGTCCAGCCACGCCAGCGGCGGCGCCCGCGTCGAGGTCGCTGCCCTCCCGATGCCGGGGCGTGTCATTCCATCGACTCTGGCTCACTTTCGATGGTCACTGAAAGTTAGCGCCGTCGGCGGTCGAGCCGGCCCGGGATGTCTGGACGGGTGAGGGCGGTGGCGTCGACGCCTTCACCCCGCTGGCCGCGGCCGCCGCGTGGCAGCCTCGCCTTCGGGTGGGGACCGGGGTGGTGCCCGTGCAGACCCGCGGTGCTGGGGTGCTCGCCCAGACCGCGCTGGGTCTGGCCGAGCTGGCCGAGGGAGGCGTACTGCTGGGTGTCGGTTCGTCGGTGCCCGCGCACGTCAAGCCGCTGGAGACCGTGCGGACCACGGTGCGTGCCCTGCGGGCGAACCTGGCCGAAGGCTTTCCGAACCGGCCGAAGGTGATCGTGGGTGGCCCGCACTCTCAGCCTGGACGTCGCCTCCCAGCGGCACATGCTCGCCCTGGCGGGTCATCTGCCGCCAACCCCGAGCGAGACGGAGCACGACGCCGTCGCCGAGCGCGCCCAGGCGCTGCTGGACTCCTGGGCGACCAGTCCCGCCGTCCTGGTCGACGGCCGTTTCGACATCACGGCGTGGAACGCGGCGTATGCCGGCCGTCTGGTCCGACCCAGCGCGGATCCCGGTATTCCGCCGCAACCTGAGGTGGTGCGCAGTGGGTGATCACACGGTCCGCAACGGGCTCACCGACTGGGAGCCGGTGGCTCGCGCGATCCTGGCGCAGTTCCGCGCCCAGACCGTCCGGCGCGGCGCGGACCGGCGTACGCAGGAGATCTACTCGCTTCTGCGCGCGGACTTCCCGGCGCTGACGCAGTGGTGGGAATGCCAGGGAGTGGAGGACCTGACGGCTGGCGAGGTGCGGGTCACGCAACCCGCGGCGACGAGCTCCGGCTCACCCTCATGGCGTTCCGCCCGGTGGACGACCCCGAGGCGCTCGTCCTGGTCCAGACCCCGGTGCGCCAGGCCGACCACGCGCTGGTCGCCCGCCTGGTGGGCCGAGCGCGAGAAGGCCAGCGGGCGCTGCCGATCACGGGACGGTCCCCGATGCGTCGCGTTGGCGGCGAGGGCCTGGGTCGCGAACAGGTGGGCGTGCTCGCCTAAAGAGAACGCCTCGGGATCCTCCACGATCAGCTTCTCCAGCAGCAGATGGGGCTGCGCCGGGAAGAACCACCGCCACAGCTGCCGGGCCGCCTCGGCGTCTGTCCGGGCACGCGTGTCACGTCGAAGCCCCACTCGCGTATCCCGCTGAACGCGTTTTCATCAACGCAAAATCCTGCGGACCAGGAAACCCCGGGTTGGCGACCCGTCAGAGCGCCGCACGGGCCTGGTGAGCGCTGTGGTGCCATCCTATCGGGTAGCAGCCGTTCACGTGGAAGCGCTCGGCAACCGCGCCGGCGATCTCCAGGTAGGCCATCTGTGTCTGATTCCTCAGGTCGGACATCAGAAACCTCCGTCCGCTTGCCAGGCGCGGGTCATATGGCACACGGATCACCTGCCGAATGCGCGACTCGAAGTGACCTCCGAGCACATCGATATTGCTCCGATCTGCTTGTGCGGGAATCATACCGACTAGCTAGTGAGCATTTGGAACCTTACCGACAATTCGGACTTTTCTAGTTTTGCAGCCAAGGCAGTGGTCTGCACAGCCCGTCGAGCCATAGGGATGGAGAAGGACGGACCGTCCTGCACGAGACGGGGCGACTCGGCGGCACCACCTCGACACCTTTACGACATAAGTTCATTACCCTCAGTAAGGAAGTGCGTCGACTGGCTACAGCCTGGAAGTCCTCGTAACTGCTGCGGTATCGAGAAATGCAACAGCAACTCGAAGACGATCCGATGAAGCGTGGTGCGCCTTCGACCTGGATTGCCGAGCGGCTGTGAAGTCGGCCACGCGGACGTCCGGTCTATGCCGAAGAAGTAAAGCAAGCGTGCGACTCGCCATGTTTCGAGAGTGATCGAGCCGGAGCGCGATAACCCGGGAGTGTTTTCGCGGCGCACAGAGTCGCCGGCTGGCGGGCATCGGACCTGTGCTCGATGAACAGGACGGTCGTGGCTTTGGCCGGGCGACACCCGGTCGTCTATCACAACGAGATCCACATCGGATTGCCGAGCAGGTCGGCCCGTTCGCACGACCTGGGGATGAACTGCCCATAACAGCGGGAACTGTGCCGAGGCTGTGCCGCGCACAGGAATGCGCCAGACCGCTGGATCACCCCGCACCACGCGGCCGCTCAGAGCGGCCGGCGAGAAAAGGAAGGTTTCGCGGAATGTGGTCGGCGATCCGTCAGGCGACCAGGCGAAGTCAGGCCACGCCCGTGGGGTCCGTCGACGGGCTGGGCGTGATCATGCGGAGGCAGAACGCGACGACGCGTTCGGCCGCCGCGGCGTCGACCGGCGCCCGCTTCCACAGGTGATCGGCGAGGACGCCGAGGGTCGCGTAGGTGGCGAGGCTGGCGTCGAAGTCGGGTTCGGCGCTACCCAGATCGGCGAACGTGTCGCGCAGCGCCGCGGCCAGGCCGGCCGCGCCGGGGTAGCGTCCGGTCGCCTGGCCGCCGAGCCCGCTGCCGTTCCACAGGACTGCCAGGGTGATCTCGGCTGCCTCACCACGGGACTGCGCAAGGATCGCCTCGACCCAGCGGAGCACCTTCTCCGCCGGATTCGTCTCCTTGCCCATCTGGTGCGCGGCGTAGCTGGCCAACCTGTCCGCGCCGTCCTCGATCAGCGCGCTGACCAGCGCGTCCTTCGACGGGAAGTGCCGGTAGAAGGCGTCGTTGGACAGGCCGGCGGCGGCGACGATGTCGGCGACGCGAGGGCGCGAGGACGTGCCGCCGCCGCGCATCAGCTCCAGCGCGGCGTCGAGCAGGCGGCGGACCTCGCTGGTGTAGTCCGCGGCCCGCGCGGCGAGGGTGCGCTGCGCGGTACGGGCCGCGACATCGGCGGGCCGGCCCTCCCGAACCGCACCCGCACCCGACCTCGGCCCGTCCGGGGGATCATGGTGCGCGACGTCCGAATTTGCGTTCTGAGTCATCAGAATCCTATTCTGACACGGTCGCGGGGCCGCGACCAGGGAGGACGGACAGGCTATGCCGTGGGATTTCGAGACCGAGCCCGAATACCAGGCCAAGCTGGACTGGGCCGCCGCGTTCGTCCAGGAGGAGATCGAACCCCTTGACCACCTGTTCCCGGACCTGCAGTTCCATCCCCCGCGGGCGCGCTGCGCGAGATCCTGCCGCCGCTGAAGGAGCAGGTCCGCAAGCAGGGGCTGTGGGCCACCCACCTGGGGCCGGAGCTCGGCGGCGCCGGCCACGGACAGCTCCGGCTCTCGCTACTCAACGAGGTCCTCGGCCGTTCCCCCTGGGCCCCCACCGTCTTCGGCTGCGCTGCCCCGGACACCGGTAACGCCGAGATCATCGCCCACTTCGGCACGCCCGAGCAGCGCGAGCGCTATCTGCGCCCGCTGCTCGACGGCGCGATCTTCTCCTGCTACTCGATGACGGAGCCGCAGGCCGGCGCCGACCCGTCGCAGTTCACCACCCGGGCGGTGCGCGACGGCGACGACTGGGTCATCAACGGCTGGAAGTTCTTCTCCTCCAACGCGCGCACGGCGGAGTTCCTCATCGTCATGGTCGTCACCGACCCCGACGTGAGCGTGTACAAGGGCACGTCGATGTTCCTGGTGCCCACCAACACCCCGGGCGTGCGCCTCGAGCGCCACCTCGGCGTGCTCGGCGAGACCGCCGAGGACGGCATGCACGCGCTGATCCACTACGACGACGTCCGGGTTCCCGCCTCGGCGTTGCTCGGCGAGGAGGGCGGCGCGTTCGCGATCGCCCAGACCCGCCTCGGCGGCGGTCGGATCCACCACGCGATGCGCACGATCGGGATGGCAGGCAAGGCCCTCGACATGATGTGCGAGCGCGCGCTGAGCCGGCACACCGCCGGCAGCCGGCTGTCCGAGAAGCAGTTCGTGCAGGGCTACATCGCCGACTCGTACGCCCAGCTCACCCAGTTCCGGCTGTTCGTCCTGCACACCGCCTGGTCGATCGACAAGTACAACGACTACCGCCGTGTCCGCAAGGACATCGCCGCCATCAAGATGCTGATCCCCGGCGTGCTGCACGACATCGCCTCCCGGGCGCTGCAGGTGCACGGCGCGCTCGGCACCAGCAACGAGATGCCGTTCACCCGGATGGTGAACACCTCCTACCTGCTCGGTCTCGCCGACGGCCCGACCGAGGTCCACAAGGTCACCGTCGCGAAGCAGGTGCTGCGGGGCTACTCGCCCAGCGACGACCTCTGGCCCACCGAGCACCTGCCGCGCCGGCTCGCCGCCGCCAAGGAGAAGTACGCCGAGTACCTCGAGCACGAGGTGGGGAACCTTTGAGCAGGACGGGCACGGACACGGACACGATCGCCCCGAGCACCCCGACGCTGGACGCCGGGCGGCTCGCGGCCTGGCTGGACACCCAGGACCTGCCCGGCCGTAGCGCGCCGCTGGCGCAACGCTACCTCTCCGGCGGCACCCAGAACGAGATCTACGAGCTGCGCCGCGGCAACCTGCACTGCGCGCTGCGCATCCCGCCGGCGTCGGCGCCGGCATCCCGCGACGAGGGCATCCTGCGCGAGTGGCGGATCATCAAGGCGCTCGAGGGCACCGACGTCCCGCACACCGGCGCCGTCGCGGTCTGCCGGGATCCGTCCGTGCTCGGCCGGTCGTTCTACCTGATGGACTTCGTCGACGGCTGGTCGCCGCTGGACCACGATCGCGCCTGGCCGGCCCCGTTCAACACCGACCTCACCGCGCGGCGCGGGCTGTCGTTCCAGCTCGTCGAGGGCATTGCGCTGCTGTCGCAGGTCGACTGGCAGGCGAAGGGCCTGGCCGGCTTCGGCCGCCCGGACGGTTTCCACGAGCGCCAGGTCGACCGTTGGACCGCTTTCCTCGACCGGATCAGAGGCCGGGAGCTGCCTGGCTCCGACGAGGCGGCGGCCTGGCTGCGGGCGAACCGGCCGCTCGACTACATCCCGGGACTCATGCACGGCGACTACCAGTTCGCCAACGTGATGTTCGCGCATGGCGCGCCCGCGCGGCTCGCCGCCATCGTCGACTGGGAGATGGGCACCGTCGGCGATCCGAAGCTGGACCTCGGCTGGACGGTCCAGGGCTGGCCGGCGGATCCCACCGACCCGGCGGACAGCCGCATCGGCTACGCCGACCTGCACCTCATGCCGAGCCGGGACGAGCTGCTCAGCCACTACGCCACGGTTTCCGGGCGGCAGGTGGACGACATCGATTACTACATCATCCTCGCGAAATGGAAGCTCGGCGTCGTCCTCGAACAGGGGTTCGCGCGGGCCGGGCCGCACAACGCGAAACTCCAGGCGTTCGGGCCGGTTGTGCTACAGATGATGCGCGAGGCAGCGGACCTCGCCGCGACCACCGACTACGCACATGCGGGAGGCCAGTAATGACGGCAACGGACAACGAGGCAGTCGAGAACGTGCTCGTGCAGGAACGCCGCGATGCGATTCTGATCGCCCGGCTGAACCGGCCGCAGGCCCGCAACGCGCTGAACCCACCGCTGATGCGCGGCATCGGCGGTGCCATTCTCGACGCCGAGGCCGACCCGGACATCCGTGCGCTGATCATCACGGGCACCGGGGACCGCGCGTTCTGCGTCGGCATGGACCTGAAGGCATTCAGCAGTGGTGCCAGCTTCGCCGCGAGCAACGAGCGCGAACAGCAGGAGATGGACGCGTTCAAGCGGCTGACCGAGGGCGACGTCCGCGTCCCGATCATCGGCGCCGCGAACGGCACCGCCGTCGGTGGCGGGTTCGAGCTGCTGCTGAGCTGCGATCTGGTGGTGGCCTCGGCGGCGGCGAAGTTCGGCCTGCCGGAGGTCAAGCGCGGGCTGATCGCGGCCGGCGGCGGCGTCGTGTTCGTCGGCAACCGCATTCCGCTGGCGCTGGCACTGGAACTCGCGCTCACCGGGGACTACGTCGATGCCGCCCGCGCCCAGGCGCTCGGCCTGGTGAACACCGTCGTCCCGCCGGAGGAGGTGCTCGACGCCGCGCTCGCGCTGGCCGCTCGGATCACCGCGAACGGCCCGCTTGCCGTCCTGGCCAGCAGGGAGATCGTCCGCCTCGCCGCCGCCAACCCCGACGCGGCGTGGAAGCGACTGAAGGAGCTACAGCCCGAGATCTTCGCGACCGAGGACGCCAAGGAGGGTGCCATGGCGTTCATCGAGAAGCGCACCCCGCAGTGGAAGGGTCGTTAGCCGTCCCGTCCGGCCGGCCCGCCTGGCGGTGAACGTGGGGACGTAGGGGCCAGAGCTGGGGTGGGGCCAGAGCTGGGGTGGGGACTGAGCTGGGGTGGGGACTGAGCTGGGGTGGGGACTGAGCTGGGGTGGGGACTGAGCTGGGGTGGGGACTGAGATGGCGCTGATGCGGGCGGCGGTCTGCCACGAGTACGGGAAGCCCGACGCGGTGCGGGTCGAGGACGGTGTCGAGGTGGCATCGCCCGGGCCGGGGCAGGTGCGGGTACGCGTGCGGGCGGCGGCGGTCAACTTTCCGGACGTGCTGCTCGTCGCCAACCAGTACCAGCTGACGGTGCCGACGCCGTTCGTTCCCGGCAGTGAGTTCGCCGGCGAGGTCGTGGAGGTCGCGTCGGACGTGCGTGACGTCGCGGTGGGCGACCGGGTTTTCGGCGCTGTCACGGTGGGCGCGTTTGGTGAACAGATTGTTCTGTCCGCCGGAGATGTGCGGCCCATCCCGCCGGGCGTCGATGACAGACTGGCAGCCGCGTTCGGGGTGGCCCACCGCACCGCGTACCACACGCTGCGGTCGGTGGCCGGGCTGCGCCGCGGGGACGAGCTGATCGTTCTCGGCGCCGGCGGGGGCGTCGGGCTCGCTGCCGTACGGATCGGCGCGGCGCTGGGTGCCACCGTCACGGCGGTCGCCTCGTCGACGGCCAAACTCGAGGTCGCGGCGGCGCACGGAGCGGCCAGGTGCGTCAACCACACTGCCGGCGACCTGCGGGGGGCACTGCGCGCGGTGCTGCCCGGCGGCGCGGACGTGGTGGTGGACCCGGTCGGTGGCCCGCTCGCCGAGCCGGCACTGCGCTCCCTGCGCTACCGCGGGCGGTTCGTCACCGTCGGGTACGCCTCCGGGGTGATCCCCCGCATCCCGCTGAACCTGGTACTGCTCAAGGGCGTCGAAGTGCGCGGCATCCAGCTGCGCGACTTCCTCACGCACCGCGCCGAGGATGCCGCCCGGGACGACCGGGAGCTGCTGGCGATGCTCGCCGACGGGACGGTGCGCCCACACATCGGCGCGACCTACCCGCTGGACGAGGTCGTCGTGGCGCTGCGCCACGTCGCCGACGGCCGGGCCATCGGCAAGGTCGTGCTCGACATCGCCCCGTCCGTCGCTTCCGCCGGCTAACGCCAGCCCGACCATCCGGGCCGCCGCCGATGCCGACGGCGGGCCCGGGTGGGCTGGCGGATTCGGGTCAGTAGGCGATGAAGAGGATCTCGTCGCGGCTGTACTCGTGGCCCGGGTGCTTCTCCGCAAGATGCGCCTGGGTCTTGGTCACCAGAT
Organism: Frankia sp. AgKG'84/4; assembly: GCF_023242965.2. Taxonomy (GTDB): domain Bacteria; phylum Actinomycetota; class Actinomycetes; order Frankiales; family Frankiaceae; genus Frankia. The sequence continues at coordinate 6,412 of NZ_JALKFU020000074.1, read as the reverse complement.
CGTCCTCGTCCGTGCCCTCGATCAACTCGCCGCACGGACAGCTCAGCCGGGTCTTCAACGCGTCTCCTCTCCGCTGTGGGCATACTCCGCCCGCCGTGTTCCACTGCCGGCCCACGGTCGCGGCGGCGGAGCCAGATCGACGGTTCGGAATCCACCGCCAGGCTAGTACCTCACGCCACCTGACGTCGGCGAAGGACGGCGGCCCATGGCGGCCGTCGCGATACCTGTCTGCGCCCGGATCGCCACATCCTCAGACCGGCAGGCGGTGACCGCAGAAGTTCGGGTCGACGACGTCCAGACCGGTACCGGTGCTGTTCACAGCCGTGAACACAACGCACTCGGCCGCCTTACCGAAGTCACCCTCGAAGTCGATCGCGCTGTTGAGTCCGTCCGCCGTGTAGTTTTTCACCGCCCGCAGACCGGTGATGAAGCTCTGCCGGGTCGGACAGGGCCCCGCGGCCTGCAGGCCGCGGATGAAGATGTCCGCGTCGATGTAGCCGATGACAGCCAAGGTCTGGTCGGGATCCTGCAGATCCGGCGAGTACGCCGCCATCGCCCGGTGGTAACGGTCGGAGGCGGGCGTCTTGATCTGGGTCGGCAGGAGCGGCCCGGACGTCGTCAGGCCAGCGATCTGCGCACCGTACTGCTGGAGCAGCGAGGGACTGGCCGCCTCGGCGCCGGAGAGCACGACCTTCAGCGGCACTCCCAGGCGGTTGGCCGCGATCATGATCGGTACGAGGTCCTCGGTGGAGATGGAGGCGGACAGCGTGTCGATATTGTCGGCCAGCATCCGGTGCACGATCTGGTCGATCTGATCTGGCGTCGGAGGATCGTCCACCGTCGCCATGGTGACCGGGATACCGGCGGCCTCGAAGCTGATCTTCCTTTGCAGGGCGGCGTCGCTGGAGAATTCGGCGGCGATCCTGGTGGAGAGGACCATGGCCTTCGCACCGTCATGAGCCTTGACGTACCGGCCGAACGTGTCGACGGCACCCTCCGGGTAGCTCGAGGAGAACATGTTCCGGTGTTTCGACCAGACCGGTTCGACCGCGATGCCGACCACCGGCACGCCGCGGGCGTTGAGATAGTCGGCGCCGCCGGAGGCGGCGGCGGTCATCTCAAGCAGGCCGAAGACGTTCTGCTGCTCCACCAGTTCGCGACTCGCCACGAGGTTGGTGGACGCGAGACCCTGATCATCCCGCCACTGATAGACGATGCGGCGCCCGTTGACGCCGCCCGCCGCGTTCTGCGCCGCCAGTCGCGCCGCCACGCCGGCACGGGCGGGTCGGACCCGCCGCCGGTGTCCGGAATCATGAGCCCGAGCTTGACCTCGTCGGCAGAGACGCCCGGTGTGTCGCAGGACGCCGCCGAGGTGTTGGCCCCGCTTCCACAGCCGGCCAGGCTGGCAAGGCACACCACGAGAACGGACAAGGCTAACAGCGACCGGGTCCTATCCGCAGAATCCTCCCACAGATCCCCTACGGATCGGGGGGTAACCATAGCCCGAATATCGCAATCAATAATCCATGCGTTCACAACAGGCCGCTTCGGCATAGGGGTTGACATCTGCCCACCGCGGCCATTCCCACCTGCAGCGACCCGGGAATCTTTGCCGCACTGGCCGCGCCACCCACGACCAATGGTCATTGCCGTTGCCAGCGTTGTTCACCGCAACGAACAAGTAACTCTCGGCCACCCTGCCGAAGTTTCGCTCGAGTTCGACCGAACCCGCCCGAAGCTCCACTTCCCCTGCGCAGCGGCGTCGTTCGAGTACTGGGCGCGACCTGGGAGAAGACGGCCATCGCCCTCCTGGCGCCACTTCCCGCGCACCTAGGCCGGGCATGTCCACTACGCCCTCAGAATGGTTGAGCGCGAACACGTTCTAGTACCGCGACCAAAGCAACTCCGCCAACACGGGTGATTGGCAATCGCTGCCATGTCGCCAACCTGCAACTGTGCCAAAATTAGACAAATAGCCGTAAGTCGCGAAGACTTGCTCAGGTGCTGGCCTGAAACTTCCGCGTCGTGGTCCACGATCTTGACCGGCGGTGACCGGACCGGGCCCATACTCCCGGCACGAACCGTAGTTCACCGGCCCACTCGATAGCCGCCGACTCGGCGTCCGCGGGCACCATCGCATAGGACCGCCACAGGAATGCCGCCACGTCCCGCGCGGGGAGCTCGAACTCGGCCGTACCCGACGGGCTGGACAGGCGCAGCGCGAGCGCTGGCGCGCCGCGCATCACGATCGGCCGCACCCGGACGTCTCCGAGGCCGACCGGCCGGCGGGCCCCGTCGGCGAGCAGCCGTCGGGCGAAATGCCATACGACGGGCATTCCGCCGTGCCCCCCGACGGTCAGCGCCACCGCGATCGGATCCGCGACGTCGAATCCCAGCGTGAGGTGCACCTGGCGAGGCGGTTCGTCGTCGGACAGCAAATCCGTGGTTATCCGGCGGGAGAAGGTCCCGCGCCGCGCCGATCGACGGATCATGATGTCTCCTCCAGTGGACCTGTGCTCTGCGGCCGACGGCAGTGTCGGCGGTGGCCAGCTCCGTGGGACCATCCTCGCGACCAGCGTACGGAGTCGGATTCACTGATGATCCGGGTTCACCCGGATGTGAACGGCCTATGCGGATGCCACCGACATCCCGGGTGGCCCTCGTCCTGCGTAGGCCGCGCGGGCCGAGCGCTGCGACCAACCCGCGCCGCTGCCGCCGGTCGCTCAGCGGACGACCGCCGCCCCGGGGCCTGACCGCCAACCATCTCCGTCCACGCCGCCGGGCACCGGACCGGCCGGCGAGTACGGCCCGCGGGTGAACACGAACGAGGCCAGTTCCAGATGGCTCACCCCGCCATCGCGGCGGCAAGGGGTCAGCGTCTCCCCCGCGAAATAGCCGTCCACCCCGGTCCAGGTGTCCCCGCCAGGGTCGGCCCGCAGGAGGGACGCTCGACCGTGACCGCCCACCGGCACGAGGAGCAGGCTGCCGTCCACCCGCAGCGTCACCGAGTATGCCGCTGCCCCCCAATACCAGACGCCGGTGAGGTCGAGCGACTCCCGGCCGGCCGGCCCGGCCGGCACCCATTCGGCCGGCAGCGGCGGCTCGGCGGTGTCGACGGCGTCAATCAGGCTGACGGCAAGATCCCCGACCGCGACGCCACTCGTCGCGTTCGCCAGCGCGACCGCGGCGGTGCCGACCGAACGCGTCCACAGCGCCGCGACGAAGCCTGGCATCGAACCGCCGTGGCCGACCAGCACTCCATCGGGCACGCGCAGTAGCTGCACGCCGAGTCCGGCGCCGAGACGCCACTCGCCGGTGTCGCCCTCGACCGCGGCCGGCTCACGCATCTCGGCCAGCGTGTCGGGGGACAGCACCGCATCGGTGTGTCCACCCAGCACCGCCGCCCAGCGGACCAGATCCGTCCCGGTCGACCAGAGCTGACCGGCCGGCGCCATCACACCCGAGTCGTACGCCGGCTCCGGCAGAAGAACGTCGGCATGCGGGTGAACGGCGAAGCCCTGGGCGTGCGGCGCGGTCGGCATCGCCGTCGTACGGCGCATTCCAAGCGGCTCCAGCAACTCGCGGTGCAGTGCTTCTGCCCAGGTCATGGCACGCAGGCGGGCGACGAGTTCACCGAGAACCGCGAACCCGACGTTGGAGTAGTGGTGGCGCCGGCCGGGACGGAACCGCTGCGGGGCCGGCCCGAGCGCGTCGGCAAGAACCGGATGGGTCGCCCCCTCCACCCGCTCCCACCACGGCGGCGGGGTCTCCGCCGCGATCCCGCCGAGATGCGCCAGCAGCTGGGCGATGGTGCGGTCGCCGACGGGCGTACCGGGCAGGTACTCGTCCAGGGGATCGCCGAGGGCGAGGCGCCCCTCGTCGCGCAGCCGCATGACCAGCACCGCGGTGAAAGTCTTCGTGATCGAACCGATCCGGTACTGCGTGTCGGGACCGGGGCGACCCGTCCCGTCGGTGCCCATCCCGCCCAGCGCCACCGCCCGACCTCGACCGCCGGTCCACACGGGCTGGCCGTCGCGCGCGACGGAGGCGACGATCGACGGCGCCCGACCAGCCACCTGCTCCGCCGCCAGCAGTCTCAGCAGCAACCGGCGGGTGCCGGGCAGCAGGTCCTGGCCATCTGCCGACGGGTCGGCCCGCGCCGCCTCCGGTGCGCTCGGGCTGCCCGACGGCACGTCTGACGCTGGCGACCGCGCCGACATCGACACCCCCAACCTGGGCGGACGCTCCGTCGGCGTCCCAGGCCCATCTGATCAGCCCGCCTAGCCGTGCGCCAGCGGAACGCACGGGGCCATCACCTGCCCACCCGGCTCGATGGTGCGCCCGACTCGCAACAATGCCGGCCGGACATCGCGGCCCCTGCGCCGTAGCCGTTCGGAATGCCGCTGCGGGACCAAAGTCCATCCAGGTGCCATGTATCCGGCCGGATGATGGACAAGCGGCGCACCCCAAGCGTCGTGGGGCGGGACAGGAGCGAGATGACGACAGCGGTGGGCCCGGCGGGCACGGCAGGCGTCATCTGCTATGCCGGCAGAGCCCCCGCGGCCGGCGGACGCCAGAAACCGGCCGGCCGCCCCCGTGGTAGGCCAGCGGCCCAGCAGGGTACTCACCAGCGTGTTCGCGGCATGCCGGCCCGCCCCGATCGGTTCGATTCCGGTCCGCGCTCGGGCCAGTGGCCCCAGCGGCCGGGCGCGGCGACCCGACCGCCACGGACCCTCACCGGGTCCGTGCGCACCGGCCGAGTGACGGATCCGGCGCGCCCACGGCATCGGAAATCGGCCGCTCTTCTTCTGATCCGAGGACGGCCCTACTGTGTCTGACTACTGCTGGTGCCTGGCCACCCCGGCCATCGAGGACCTGATCCGGGAGCACGACGAGGTCGTCGAACTCTCGGCGCTCGCCCGCGCGGCCCATCGAAGCGGCGACGTCGAATCCCTCGTCGAGTGCGGAAAGGCGATCTTCGCCGTACTAGGCCCGCACAATGCCGTCGAGGAACGCGGGCTGTTTCCGCCGATGGCCGTCGAGTTCCCGGAGAAAATCGGTGTTCTGCTCGACGAACACCGGCGGATCGAGGCCGTCCTGACCGAGGCGGCCGACGGCTCGGCGCACGCCGATCCCTCGTGGCCGGCCCGGTTCATCGAGACGCTGACCTTGCTCGGGCGGCACATCGTCAAGGAACAGGAGGGCCTGTTTCCCGCCTCCCTCGCCGTGCTGACATCCGACGAGTGGGAGCTGATCGCGCAGATCCGCGCGGAGAACGACCTCATCTCCTTCTGAGGGCTGCGGCGGGGCAGCGCCGGCAGCTCGGACGTCCGCTGCCTCGCCCGGGCAGGCGGCGGACGTCGGTCAGGCGTTGGGCGGCAGGTCCGTTCCCGCGCCGCGTCGACGCAGGGCCACCAGCCGTGCCCCGTCACCGGCTGGCGGGACGGCGACGGCTTCCGGCGCTCGTGCCTGCGCGTGCGCGCCACCTTCGGCCCGTGCCTGCGTACCGCTGGTCTCGCCATCGCCCGCCGCGGGCAGGCCCTCCACCGTGAACCCGGCCTCGGCGATCATGTCGAGGTCCCGCTGGCCCTGTTGGCCCTCGCTGGTCAGGTAGTCACCCAGGAAGATCGAATTCACGATCGACAGGGCCAGTGGCTGTAGGGAGCCGAGGTGGATCTCGCGGCCGCCGGCGAGACGTACCTCGGCGCTCGGGTTGACGAACCGGACCATCGCCAGGATTCGCAGGCAGCGCCGCGGGTCCAGGTTCCACTCGCCGCCCAGCGGGGTGCCCTCGAAGGGCATCAGGAAGTTGACCGGGATCGAGTCCGGGTCGAGCTCGCGCAGCGCGAACGCGACGTCGACCAGGTCCTCGTCGCTCTCCCCCATGCCGGCGATGATCCCCGAACACGGCGACAGGCCGGCCTGCCTGGCGCCATGCACGGTCTCGACCCGGTCGTCATACGTGTGGGTGGTGCAGATGTCGGCGTAGTTCTCGCCGGACGTGTTGAGGTTGTGGTTGTAGGCGTCGGCACCCGCCGTCCGCAACCGGTCGGCCTGGCCGGCGGACAGCAGGCCGAGGCAGGCACACACCTCCACCTCGGGGTGGGCCGTCTTGATGGCGCCGATCGTGTCCGCAACCCGTTCGACGTCGCGGTCCGTCGGGCCGCGACCGCTGGCGACCAGGCAGACGCGCCGGGCGCCGCCGGCGATCCCGGCCCCGGCGGACGCGGCGGCCTGCTCCGGCCGCAGCCAGGAGTACTTCAGGATGCCGGCCTGGGAGCCCAGCCGCTGCGAGCAGTAGGAGCAGTCCTCCGGGCACAGCCCGCTCTTGAGGTTCACGAGGAAGTTCAGCTTGACCCGGCGGTCGAAGTACCGCCGGCGCAGCCGGAAAGCGGCGGCGACGACGTCCATC